>NZ_JAAIUN010000001.1:0-272943 GCF_013317245.1 Blautia sp. MSK.20.85 | reverse complement strand
AGGATATCTGAGAGGAGCTGTCCTTAGTACGAGAGGACCGGGATGGACGGACCGCTGGTGGACCGGTTGGCTTGCCAAAGCCATGGCCGGGTAGCCAAGTCCGGAAGGGATAAACGCTGAAGGCATCTAAGCGTGAAGCCCCCCTCAAGATGAGATATCCCATTCTTTAAGAAGTAAACCCCCTTGAAGACGACGAGGTAGATAGGGCAGAGGTGGAAGTGTGGTAACACATGGAGCTGACTGTTACTAATCGGGTGAGGGCTTGACCAAGAAACGCAGGTTAAGAATTGATTCAAGAAGTTTGATTAACAATCAACAAGCATGTATGTAGTTTTTAAGGTACAAACCTTAATAAATATTCCTCCTTAGCTCAGTCGGTAGAGCATGCGGCTGTTAACCGCAGTGTCGTTGGTTCGAGTCCAACAGGGGGAGCTTTTTTATTTCCTGTAAACGTGAAGTTTACAGGTTTTTTATATATATCATATCTAAAAAATAGAGACAAGTTTTCTGATAAAAATTCAGGACAAGATAACAATTATAAAAAACGTGTAGATATAAATAACAAACATTTATACCTACACGTTTTTTAGTATAACTTATAACTGGCAAGTCTCCATTCGCTGCTTATTGCTTTTCACAACCCTGCCGAGGAAAATCCCGCTTTATCGAATGAAATTTGTCATAATCTTCGGCTCTGTCTCAGGCGCCTCAATACCTGCCTTTTTACCGGCTTCAATGCATTTTAAGAGCCATGCCATATTATTGCCTACTGTACGCATGATCTGAAGGCCCTCAGCGTCTTTTTTGACGTCATCCGGGGTGTTACCGTGAACCATTGGCCAGTAGTTTCCGGATACAACCGGCATCTGATGGTAGGTGAAATATTTGATCAGTACATCCAGAGTTGCAGTAGTACCGGCACGTCTTGCGGAAGCGACTGCTGCGGCTGGTTTGTGGATCATATCTTTTCCGGCCTTGGAAGCGAATTTATCCATGAATTCAATGATCTGACCGGAAGGAGAAGCCCAGTAAACCGGAGAGCCGACAACAAGGGCATCAGCCTCTTTCATAATGGCTGCTGCGGCAGCAACGTTCTCCGGGGAAGGATCGCCAGCCTGGAAAATTTCTGCCTCCACTCCATTTTTCTTTAAGGTTTCTGCGATTTCTGTAAGTGCTGTATAGGTGCAGCCTTCTTTTCGCGGACTGCCGTTCAGTAATAAAACTTTCATTATTAATATCATCCTTTCATATGAATTTTCAGCGGCTGACTATAGTTGTTCAGGAAAAAACTGCATCAAATCCGGCTCATCGGAGTAAATTGTCCGACGTACATTGGTTTGATGTTTATTTCCTCCGGATTACAATAGTCTCTGGGGCCGCTACACTTTCAATTATATACAGCGGAAAAATAATGTCAATGTTGGAAAAAAACAGAAAAGAATTTTCAAGACAATGCTTCAGAGAGAGAATGAGAACCCTCGGAAAGCCTTATTTTACAAGGGTTTTCGGCCTGTTTTACGGCTTTGTAAAAAAAATTGAAATTTTTCAAAAAAAAGCTTGCAATTATGAAAAAGGTATGGTATTATTTAACTCGTCGCTGAGGGAAATACGAAACAGCGAAAAATAAATAAGAAATATGGCTCCATGGTCAAGCGGTTAAGACACCGCCCTTTCACGGCGGTAACAGGGGTTCAAATCCCCTTGGAGTCACTTAAAACTAAATTGGATATTCATTTGACTCGATTCAACATTTGGTGTTTAATACGCCGATGTGGCTCAATTGGCAGAGCAGCTGATTTGTAATCAGCAGGTTATCGGTTCGAGTCCGATCATCGGCTTTTTGGACCTTTAGCTCAGTTGGTTAGAGCAACCGGCTCATAACCGGTCGGTCCTGGGTTCGAGTCCCCGAAGGTCCATTTTATAAGTTTTATATTTTGCATGGCCCAGTGGCTCAGTTGGTTAGAGCGCCGCCCTGTCACGGCGGAGGTCGAGAGTTCGAGTCTCTTCTGGGTCGTTCATATTTGGGGTCTTAGCTCAGCTGGGAGAGCATCTGCCTTACAAGCAGAGGGTCATAGGTTCGAGCCCTATAGGCCCCATTTTTGAACAATTTAATTGAATATGCGGGTATGGTGGAATAGGCAGACACAAGAGACTTAAAATCTCTCGGGGGCAACTCCGTGCCGGTTCAAGTCCGGCTACCCGCAGTATCAGTAAGATTCCTATTTTCGGGAATCTTTTTTTGTGCCATAAGATTTATTGACAGAAATGGGAAAATATTCCTAGTGTGTTGGTAGGGATATTGACAAGGTTATTTTCCCATGATAGAATCCTGACAGTTATAAAACGAATTATTTTGTCCGATTAACTGAATCAAGTAAGTCCCCTGCTTCTATTGTGGAAAGCAATAAGCTGTGGAGGGGGACTTTGTTGTCGGTACAATATACATGGAAAGAATATAAGGAGAAATCAGAAAATGCTGAATCAGTTTTCAAGAACAGAATTATTAATTGGAAAAGAAGGAATGGAAAAGCTGAAAAATTCCAGAGTTGCAGTATTTGGAATTGGCGGTGTAGGCGGATATACGGTAGAAGCCCTGGTAAGAAGCGGTGTTGGAACACTGGATCTGATCGATGATGACAAAGTATGCCTTACCAATATCAATCGCCAGATTTATGCGACAAGAAAGACTGTAGGAAAATATAAAGTTGATGTGGCCAGAGACCGTATCCTTGAAATCAATCCGGATGCAGTTGTAAATATCCACAAGACGTTCTATGTGCCGGAGACAGCAGATTCCTTTGATTTTTCCCAGTATGATTATGTGGTCGATGCGATTGATACTGTAACTGGAAAACTGATGCTTGTAGAGCAGGCAAAGGCTTCAGGAACACCGATCATCAGCTCTATGGGCGCTGGAAATAAGATGGATCCTACCGGTTTTATGGTGACAGATATTTATAAGACATCTGTCTGCCCGCTGGCAAAGGTTATGCGTCGCGAATTGAAAAAACGTGGAATTAAAAGGCTGAAAGTTGTTTATTCACAGGAAAAACCAATGACTCCTATTGATGACATGGCGATCAGTTGTAAATCTCACTGCATCTGTCCTCCTGGAACGAAAAGAAAATGTACCCAGCGTCGTCAGGTACCGGGAAGCAACGCTTTCGTGCCATCCGTAGTAGGACTGATCATTGCCGGTGAGGTTGTAAAAGATCTGATCAAATAAAATCCGAATATTCCGTAAAAACAGATATTGCAAGTATACCCGTACTGTGCAGTATCTGTTTTTTTATTCCTGATAGTTTGATTGTTTTTGCAAAAGCTGTTCTTTTTATAGAATGTTCAGATTTTTTATGATAAAATATTTTCTATAGATAATTCTGTAAATAAAAGAGAAGGGCAGATAAAGTATGGGGATCGTTGAAAAATTTATAAAAGAGGGACAGCTGACAAGGGAAGAATATCCGGAACTTCTGCACTTATATCAGGATCCGGATTCGGTTCGTCTGCTTCGGGAAGAAGCTGTCCGTATCCAGAAGAAATATTTTGGAAATAAAATATATACACGAGGTCTGATCGAATTTACCAATTACTGCAGGAATGACTGCTATTACTGCGGAATCCGCCGTTCAAACAAGAATGTCAGCCGTTACCGCCTTACAAAAGAAGAAATCCTTATGTGCTGTGAAAACGGGCATGAGCTGGGCTTTCGGACATTTGTGCTGCAGGGAGGAGAAGATCCATGGTTTAATGATGATCGAATGGTGGACATCATCCAGTCCATCAGACAGGGATATCCGGACTGTGCCATTACACTGTCTATTGGGGAGAAATCAAAAGAAAGTTATCAGAAGTTTAAAGAAGCCGGGGCAGACCGTTATTTACTCCGTCATGAGACAGCCAATGAAGAACATTACCGTTACCTCCATCCGGAAAATTTAAGTTCTGCAAACCGGAAACAATGTCTTTATGATCTGAAGGAGCTTGGATATCAGATCGGAGCAGGTTTTATGGTAGGGGCTCCGGGGCAGACGATGGAATATCTGGCGGATGATCTTGTTTTTCTGAAAGAGCTGAACCCTCATATGGTGGGAATCGGACCGTTTATTCCCCACCATGATACGAAATTTGCAGAGGAACCTGCGGGAAGTGTGGATCTGACACTGTTTCTTTTGTCTGTCATCCGGATCATGCTGCCACAGGTACTTCTTCCGGCAACCACAGCTCTGGGAACTCTGGACCCGAGAGGCAGGGAAAAAGGTTTTCAGGCAGGTGCCAATGTAGTAATGCCAAATCTTTCCCCGGTGAAGAACCGTAAACAGTATGAACTTTACGATAACAAGATCTGCACAGGAGAGGAAGCTGCGGAATGCAGGGGATGCCTTTCCAGACGTGTGGAGTCGGTTGGTTATGAGATCGTCACAGATCGTGGGGATTCTCCGATGATGCTTCACTGATTTGGGTCAAATATTTTATGTATCAGTACTTTCTTTTTTGAGTAATTTACGGTAAAATACCAGTGAGATCAGATTGCTAAAAAATTAACAGCTGGTCAGAAACAAGCGGAGTTTTCCTGTATGCGGATAAAACAGGAAAAATTATGGAGTGCGTACAATATGGAAAAAACAGAAAATGCTGTGCGGAGCAGACTTCTGGAAGCGGGAAAGGAAGAATTCAGAGACAGGGGATTTCTGAAGGCTTCTCTTCGTGCGATCTGCAAAAAGGCAGATGTGACTACGGGAGCACTATATTTCTTTTTTGAAAGCAAAGCAGCTCTTTTTGAGGAGATTGTGAAAGAAACGGTGGAAAAGCTCAAAGAGCTTACCGGAGATTTTTCCAATCGGGAAAAACAGCTGCAGCCAGAAGAATATGACAGAATTTTTATGGAATTTATCTGGGAAAACCGGGATATCGCAAGAATCCTTATGGATGGAGCGGAAGGAACTCGATATGACAATTTCCGGGAAGATACCTGTATAAGAATGGAACAGTTCCTCCGGGAAAATCTTCAGAAAAAATGTGGAAAAGAAGTGGATAGTGATCTGGTACATATTCTGGCAGAGACGAAATTACAGGGATACAGTGAACTGCTCAGAGGAGATTATTCAAAAGAAAAGTTTATGGAAATTTTCAGGATGCTGAAGATCTGTTCCTGTCAGAGTTTCCTGGCAGTTGCAGAAGAAATAAGCAGAAAGCAGTAAAGACCTGGCAGCTTTGAGCTGTCAGGCTTTTTTTCTGTGAAAACCATTGCTCATTTGCTCAAAGTATGCTATGATTAACTTGGTTAGTTTTAACAAACCGAGGGAGGTGTAAACAGAATGAGATCAAATGAATCATCGGAAGATTATCTGGAGACGATCCTGATTCTTGGAAATAGGAGTTCGCTTGTAAGAGCCGTGGATATTGCGGCAGAAATGGGCTTTAAGAAACCAAGTGTCAGCGTTGCCATGAAGAATCTCCGCCAGAAAAATCTCATCACAGTAGCAGATAACGGAGATATCCGCCTGACAGAAGAAGGACATAAGATCGCAGACAAAGTATACGAACGCCACCAGCTGATTTCATCCTGGCTGATGATGCTGGGAGTGCACGAAAAAACAGCACTTCATGATGCCTGCAGGATTGAGCATATTATCAGTGAAGAGAGCTTTCAGGCACTGAAGAGAGCAGTTCATGAGCTGAGAGAACAGCAGGAATCTGTAAAAGAAAATGCTGCAGATCAGGCTTAAAAAGATCTGCCACAGAGGACATCAGGAATTGACAACTGAAAAAATAAGAATATAATGGAAATCCAGGTTATAAAATGGAGGATATCAGAAAGATGAAATTACTTTTTATACGACATGGCGACCCGGATTACACAATAGATTCCCTGACCGAAAAGGGCTGGAAAGAGGCGGAATTCCTTTCCGAGAAGATCGCTGCTCTTGATGTCAGGGATTTTTATGTCTCGCCACTTGGAAGAGCAAAGGATACCGCATCCTGCACACTTAAGAAAAACGGAAGAACAGCCACAGAATGCAAGTGGCTCAGAGAATTTGATGTGAAGATCAGAAGACCGGATGTGCACGGAGAAAAGATCATTCCCTGGGACTGGCTTCCTGAGGACTGGACAAAGATCGAGAATTTCTACAGCTTTGACCGCTGGTGGGATAATGATATCCTGCGAGAAGGAAAAATGAAAGAAGAGTATGACTGGGTCACACAGAATTTTGATAAAGTTCTGGCAGAACATGGTTATGTGCGTGAGGGCCATTACTACAGAGCGGAAAAAGCCAACGAGGATACCCTTGTATTTTTCTGTCATTTCGGAGTAAGCTGTGTGCTGATCAGTTATCTTCTCAGCATTTCTCCACTGGTAATGCTGCAGAATTTCTGTGCGGCGCCATCATCGGTGAGCACTATTGTGACGGAAGAGCGAAGAAAAGGAATCGCATCCTTCCGTATGAGTTCTTTTGGTGATATTTCACATCTGTATGCTCATCAGGAGCCGCCGTCTTTTGCTGCCAGATTCTGTGAGACCTATGATAACAAAGAGCAGAGACATGATTAAGGATGAAAAAAGACGGCTGTAATATTTCGGGAATTTTCCGGAATACGACAGAAAATAACGGCCGACAGGATTATTTTGGGAAATGATTAGACTTCGTTAATAAAATTTATAATTTTACGGGGAACGTTTCATCCGCTTTTATCTAGTGCCATTATGTAGCTTTTCAAAAAGCCCGAAACCCTTGATTTTACTGGAAAAATTTATAAAAAAGCTTTTGTCAGTGTTTATCACATATTAAGTTTTGCTCGTGGGGTAAAAATCAGTTTGTGGGGTAAAAATTGGGGTAAGCTGTGGGGTATGAAAACGCAATAGATATGTGTTGCTGCATGGTGATTTAGATGGTACAGAATGTGAGAAACCAATAGAAAAGATATGGTGATTCGGTTATAATAAAGAAAAAGCATCGAAGCAGGAAAGGAGAAAACATTATGCCGGTAACGATAAAGATACTGTTAGATCAGTATACCGAAATATTACGGAAGATATATGGAAGTCATTTAAAGACAGTAATTTTATATGGATCCTATGCAAGAGGAGATTATAAGGCAGATTCTGATATAGACATAATGATTCTCCTGGACTTGTCAGACATGGATATTAAACAGTATCGTCATGAGCTGTCAGGAGAAACTTTTGACTTCAACATGGACCATGATCTTGACATTAAACCGATAGCAAAAAGCCAGCAGCATTTCCAGAACTGGGTCGATGTATACCCGTTTTATGCGAATGTAAAGAAAGAAGGGGTGAAATTATTTGATGCAGCCTAATGAAAAGGGAACACAGAAAGATTTGGTATTGTATCGTATTGAAACCTCTAAAAGTGACATCAAAGCAGCTGAAATCCTTTTAGCAGCCAAAGAGTTCCGTGGAGCGAATAACCGGGCATATTATGGGATTTACCATGCAATATCAGCGGTGCATGCACTGGATGGTAATGCATATAAGAGACATAAAGATGCCCTGGCGAATTTCAATAAGAATTATGTGAAAACGGAGATCTTCCCGAGAAAGCTTGGAAAGAAAATTGTTGAATCAGAAGAAATACGTCACGCCAGTGATTATGATGATTTCTATATAGCAACCAGAGAAGAGGCTGAGGAGCAGATTGAGACGGCAAAGGAGCTGGTGTCACGTGTAGAAGAGTATGTACAGGCAAGATGGAAGAGAAAGTCTGAAAAGTAAGGATGAATTTTTTAGAAGCATTACCCGTAAAAGATATTTTGAAGATTAAAGTGAAGGGCTGGAGCTGTAACAGGTTCCGGCTTTTTTTGTGAAGATGTGACTATAGTTTATCGAAAAATGTCGAATTGATATTATTGCGTTATAACTAGTTTAAAGGTATGATAAAAATAAAATATAATAATATTTGAACAGGAGGGCAATATGAAAAAAAGTAAAATTGCAATGGGTATTATGGTTTTTATTATAGCGGCACTTTTGCTCATAGGTGTACCTATATGTATTAATTTGTGTTTTAAACCAGAAAATAGATGGACGGCCGGAAATGTGTTGACATATTATGGTGCTACGCTTAGTTTTTTAGGAACTGTTATTTTTAGTAGTTTATCCATTTACCAAAATATTCAAATTCGAAAAGAAGCAGATAAGCGTGAAAAAATATTGAGAGACATGGAATTGAAAAAGAATTATCCACTTATTAAGTGTAGGTTGGATGGATATTGTGGGAATTATCAAAATGTAGAAATTTCTTTTTCTAATATATCAGACAATGTAGCAGATAATATAGAAATTAGTCCGTTAATATTTACTAATGCGGAAAATAAGGTAATATCAACATCCGTTAATATGGAACCAAAGATTGATGTTTTGAAAGCGGGAGAGAGGCAGACAGTCCGTTTCTCTAATGAAGGAATTTCTGGTGAAAATATAGAATTACAATTTGATATAAGATGTACGGATAAATTTTCTAATCAAATTGAATATAAGGCAATATGTAAAATCTTTGATTCATCAAAATATAATAGTAAAATATCGGTAATACAAATATAAATATGGAATTGTAAAGTATGGCAGTCTCTCTGGAGGCTGCTTTGCCAATATAAAACAGAATATCGAACACACAATAAAGCACTCAATGCCTTATGACATGATGCCTCTTAAGTAGACAAGGTAAATGACCGGATCTACTTAAGGGGAATCAGGAGAGGTATTGGGCGTTTTTTACGTCTCAGGACTTTGGTTTTCTCTGAGTCTAGGTAGCAACCATTTTTCTGTCCGCATTTGAATATAATCTGAAATATCTTTTCGAAATTCATTATAATCACTGTTAGAAATAAAAGAGTTTTCGTTATTGGTTTCGATATTTTTTACTATAGTAGATGTTAGTATAGCAATATCAGAAGTGATTTTCATATCCAATAAATGACTCATTTCTTTTCGCTTATGAAATTCTTCCAATTCTTCTGGAGATTTACAATTATCCTCGCATAATAAATATTCTGGGCGCACACCTAAAATAGGAGCTATTGAGTAGGCTGCCTCAATCGTCATTGGTCTTCGAAAATTGCGAAAATTGCGGATTTGCTGTGAAGAGTAATGAGATAACTCAGCAAGTGCCGGTGCTTTAATGTTACGCTCTGTCATAAGTGCGTCTAATCTTTGTGCACATTCTACCCCATAATAATTTTTTCGTTTCATAGTAGGAATTCCCCCTTTTTTTAATAGCGAAACAAAGTTTGTTTCGTTATTTTGTTGTGACTAACTAAGAAATTCTAAATCATTCTTAAAGATTCTAAGTCATTCTTAAAAAATTTCAAATTTAGCTATAATATCCTTATAGGAAACAGAAACTGTTGTTTGCAAAAACCGAAACAATATATTATCATAATAGCATAAAGAAACACATAAGGCAATGTGAAATCAGACAGAAAGCAGAGGTATTTATTATGAGAAAAACAACATCATATCCAAACCCATTTTCAGATGCATTAAGTGTTGATACTGCTGGATTGCAGAAAATGCTGAATTCAGGAAGACAGACAGCAACACAGATTGGTATAGCAGCAGGTGCAAGATTTTGTGTTGGCAGAAGAGTGTATTGGAATGTAGCAAAAATCAGAAAATATCTGGACGAAATTTCTGAGTAAGGTGGTGATCTATGGGAGTATATGAAAATCTGCTGCCGGGTAAAGAAAACGCACTGACACCGGAGTACCTTACTGTAAAATGTCACTTTTCCAGTGTCCGAATGCTTCAAAAACAGATCGAAGCAGAACGTAAGGCTGGCAAAGTCATATTATCAAACACCACATCGCCTGGAGGATATTATCTTCCGGCTGCAGGAGACACAATGGAAATCCGGAAGTTTATTCGTACACTTGAGAATCGTGGTGAAAATACATTGCGTGTGTTAGAGAGTGCAAGAGAACTTTTGGTAGAGTTGGAAGGTGATAAGAGTTGACTTTTGAAAGGATTTTATCACACTTTCAAGTTAGGAAATGCGGGACAGGCAAGGCACAATGTATTTGTCCGGCACATGCAGACAGAGAGGCTAGTTTAACACTTACAGATGGTAATGATCGAGCATTGATTAAGTGCCATGCTGGATGTAGTACTGAGGAAGTTGTTATTGCAGCAGGATTAAAAATGTCAGATTTATTTTACGGAGATGGATTGGCAAAGGAAAGATGGCGAGCGTACATAGAGAATCGTGAAAAAAGAAAAATCGAGGCTGTGTACAATTATGCTTCCATTAATGGTGATTATGCTTATACAAAAGTACGATTAGAAGGCAAGAAAATGCTTTTTGGAATCTTGAGTAATGAGCGTTTTGCTTATGGCTTAAACGGAAAGAACAAGAAAACGTTTAATGCAGTATATGGAAGCATACCCAGTATAAAGCGGGCCATTGAGAGAAAAGAACCAGTATTTATTCCAGAAGGGGAAAAGGACGTTAATACTTTAGTTAAAAAAGGATACGCTGCTTTTTCTTGTGGCGGTGCAAATGATTGGAATAAAAATGTATCCGAACTTTGTAAAGACGCAGATGTGATAGTTTTGGCAGATAATGATGATCCGGGAAAGAAATTAGCGTCTACTGTTGTAAGAGACTTAAAAGGTACTGCTAAGAGTATCAAGATAATTATTCCAATGCCAGAGATGTCTAAAGCAGACATTACTGATTATTTCGAAGCAGGACATACTGTTGAAGAATTTGAAAATTTAATAAGGAATGTTGATGATACAGAGAAGATTTGTGCAGATATTCAGCAAGATCAGAAGCAGGATACAGGCAAAAAACGATCTGTAATACAAAAAAGCAAGGACGAAGTAGCTGGAGGTCCGGCATTAGTCTTTAAATTCCTCGACTGTAACTATGATGAAGATGGAAATGTAAAAAGCGTAAAACAGCTTGTACATAATTTTGAAGTCGTTATGGATAAAGACAGTCGTTTCGCCGGGAAAATCCGCCTTAATGAGTTTGCACAGCAACCTTACTTATATGGTAGTGTACCATGGGAAAATGAGAATAATTGCAGAGCATGGAGCAGTCATGATGATTCAGCCCTATTTTCACTGATACAGGCTGATTATGGGCTTAAAAGCCGACAGGACTTTGCAGATGCATTGAAAAATGTTTCTATGCGGAATAAATTCCACCCAGTAAGAGAATTACTGGATTCCCTTACATGGGATGGAAAAGAGCATATAAGAAGCCTGCTGCCGGAATATCTTGGAGCAGAGGATTCTGATTATACATACCAGGTAATGCGCTTATGGATGCTAGGAGCTGTTTCAAGAGTGTATAAGCCCGGAAGCAAATTTGATTATACAATCATATTACAGGGTTCGCAGGGTATTGGCAAGAGCACATTTCTGAAATTGATGGCTTTGGACGATTCATGGTTCAATGATTCCTTAGACAGTCTGGATTCAGACAAGGCAGTGCAGTCTCTTACAGGTTCATGGATAATTGAGCTCGCTGAATTAAAATCACTGGCTCGGACGGCTGGAGGCGTTGAGAGTGTAAAAAGGTTTTTGACCGCAACGCAGGATAAATACAGGATTCCTTATGAGCGGCGGGCAGACACATTTTACAGACAGTGTGTATTCGCCGGAACTACCAATAAAGATGATTTCCTACAGGATGAAACGGGAAATAGGCGTTTCCTAATTGTCCAGACAGGCGTTAAGAAACCATCAAAAAGTCTTTTTGTGCCAGAAATCATGGATACAATCAAGCTGGCTTGGGCTGAGGCTGTACATATTTGGAAAAATGAGAAGCCACAGCTGATACTTCCAGAAGCATATATGCAAGAGGCAAAGGAACTTCAAGAGGCGAATATGGCGGATGATGGCAAGCGGGGGATTATTCAGGAATACCTGGAAGGTAAAACACAGGTATGTGCTAGGGAAATATGGGAAAAAGCGTTAGGGGAAAACGTATCGCCTAGAAAATATCAGATCACAGAGATTAATGATATTATTGCTAAAGTACCAGGATGGAAAAAACTGAAAAGCCCTCGTAATTTTGAAGGATATGGTAAACAGCGCGGATTTCAAAAAACGGTGCTACAAACTGAGAATGAAAAGGCTACAAACTTTTCTGAATTTGTTCCAACATCACGGCAAGAACAGATGGAAATACCATTTGATTGAGAGCTTAATGAAGAATGTAGCTGACTTTGTAGTTAGATTGTAGCTTGCTTAAACCCAGTATTTACAAGGCTTTCTACAATAACTACAAAGACTACATTATATCAAAAGAATTATATAAATATAAGAATATAGGTATAAAAGAGTATATATATAACTTTAAACTCTTTGGGAAGATTGTAGCTGTTGTTTTTGTAGCTTTGGTAGCTACGAATTTTATAGGCGGCTTACCG
Organism: Blautia sp. MSK.20.85; assembly: GCF_013317245.1. Lineage (NCBI taxonomy): Bacteria > Bacillati > Bacillota > Clostridia > Lachnospirales > Lachnospiraceae > Blautia > Blautia sp. MSK.20.85. The sequence continues at coordinate 260,538 of NZ_JAAIUN010000001.1, read as the reverse complement.
CCGGAAAGGATAATGAACATGAAAATTTTAACTCAGAATTTGTGTGAGGTTGTTGAGTTCAATTCTAAAAAAATAACAATATTACTGGAGTTGTATAACGAACCTTCATCAAGAGCAGCAATCATTTATGGTGGATTTCTGTCGAAGGCTTTTAAGGTTTTGGGTACATATAAAAATGAGGAGCGTGCAAAGGAGGTTACAGAGGAAATGTTTAAGAAGAACGAAAATAGAGAAAAAATATACATCATGCCGGAGGAGTAACCAGTGAATGATAAAGAAGAATTAAAGCAGATATATGACATCTTCACGGACTGCTGGAGGTTATACAAAAAGCTGTATCCTCCGGGCAGACCTGAAGACGATGTATACTGGCAGGGAGTGGTGAAAGAGATAGAAGTATTACGGAAGAATCATCATCATTCCCGGTTGTGTGAGGACCTTCTTTTAGCAGTAGCAAAAGATCTGGAAAACAAAGCCAAAAGAAATAATCCGGTTGCCAGTATAAAAAAGTAATAATATGGGATTATTGCCGTTAAAGATCATATCACGATATGGAAAATGGTGCAAACTGTGGTAAACATGTACCACAACTGTGGTCAGGTTTGATGGTAAAATATATATAACAGGTAATATTTCATTATTGCGGAGGTGATTTTGGTGGTAGTTATTGGTCTTTTGTTATTTGTGATTGTGTGTGAGCTGGCAGCGATTTATGACAGACAGAATGGAGGTAAGTGACATGGGAAGAAAGAAACAGATTTCAGATCGGAGACGTTTATACACGGAAAGAATGAGGTTGCAGAAGGGGGTATTTAGTTCTCTGGCTAATGCGGCTGGACATATCGGAGAGCTTTATGCGGATTTCGTTCAAAGTGATGAGGTACGTAATTCCATGAAAGCTACAGCAGATAAGGTCACAGAATGCATGGATGGGATTAGGGAGCTTAACGAGCTGGAAAAACAGCTGAAAGCAGAAGAGCAGGAAAGCGAGGATGAGGATTAATGGAGAAAGTAGTAGTTCAGACCGGTGCGAAGACATACCAGATTACTGATCAAGACGGAAATGATCTGGGCGTGTTCAGATTTATTCCTTCAGATGCAGGTATTTTAAAGAGGTATAAAGAGGCAGCAGCGTTTTTTACTGGAATCAATGACAAAATCAAGGACAAAGACTTCGAGGAAATTCTTCCAGATCTGGAAAAGGAAGCCGGGGAGAAGATTGATCTGTTGTTTGGTGCTCCTGTATCAGAGAGCTTCTTCAAGATTACCAGTCCGTTTACAGTCCTGGAAAGCGGAGAGACCTTTGCAGAGCAGATTATCACTGTAATTGGTGGAATCATCGAAAAAGAGCTGGATGCAAGGGAAAAGGCGCAGCAGAAAAGGATAAAAAAGTATACTGACAAATACGCAAAGAAAGAAGTAGCCGAAGCGTAGCTACATAACAGGGCTGTCCTGGTAACGGGATGGTCCTGAGTATATAACGGCATTGGAAACAGGATTCAGTGCCCGAACCTCAAATAGTTTGGAGGCAGATATAACATGGCAGATGGTTCAATTATCATTGATACCAGGATAGATACCGGCGGTGTGTCGAAAGGAATGAACGCTGTAAAGGCTGGAATGGCCAGGATATCCGCGCAGGTATCGAAGATGGGCGATTCAGCAAAAAGTTCTTTTCAGAGGCAGATAACAGCGATAACGGACCTGTATCAGAACTACGAGAAGCAGGAACGTAAAGTATCAGAGCTAAAATCAAAGCTCGAAGAACTGAGCAAGGTTAGAATTGAGACAGAAGAATATAAAAAGCTCAAAGACGATATAAAAGCTCTGGAAGATGAGTTTGAAAAGGTTGAGACAAAACAGCGTGAATGGCTGGATATGGGATTTTCAATAAATTCTGCGCCGCTGAAGAAACTTGACGAACAGATGGACGACATCTGGGCGGATATTGACAGGTTACAGCGGAAACAGAAAGAGATGCAGGCATCCGGAAGGGCTTACGTAAATCCTAAATCTACAGATGCGTATAAGGGGACAGCTGAGAAGTACAATGCGGAATCACAGAAGCTGGAGCACATAAATGGAAGGCTGTACTCTTCATACAATAAACTGAAGAATAAGGTTGCGGAATACCGGCAGAAAAATAGCCGACTTGTGCAGGTAATGCAGAATTTGCAGAAAGCTGCTGCCCGTGTAGGTGTGGTTGTGAAGAATATGGGTTCCGCATTAAGAAGTGCTGGTTCTGCTATCAAGAGCATGGTTTCAGCGATGAAAAAGGCTGTAGAAAACATGTTCAATCTGAACAAGCAGACGGACCGGTCGAGAATGAGCCTTTCCCGGATGCTGGGAATGTCGTTGTTGTTTTCAGGGGTATCCCGGGCGATAAGCGCTGTCAGTGATGGTGTAAAAAGTGGATTTGAAAATCTGGCACAGTATTCTAACAGTACCAATTCGGCAATATCGTCTTTGATGTCCAGCATGACGAGGCTGAAGAACTCGTTTGCTACAGCATTTGCACCTGTCCTCACGGTGGTAGCTCCGATCATGTCAAGATTTATTGATATGATATCACGTGCAATTACTTATGTGGGAATGTTTGCAGCAGCATTAACCGGACAGGATACTTTTGTAAAAGCCGTTGGAGTGCAGGAAGATTATGCGGCAGGACTGGAAAAGACTTCAAAAAATACAAACCAGGCGGCTAAAAATACCAAGAAGGCCAATAAAGAAACAGAAGGATATCTTTCTACTCTTGATGAGATCCAACGGTATACATCAAATAAAAATGATGATTCGGCAGCAGATGGAAATGGCATAGGAGATACCGGAGGGTATACAGTACCTACACCGGCACAGATGTTTAAGAAGGTTCCTGTTGCTAATTCGATCAAAGGAATTGCGGATAAGATTAAGAAATTAATCAAATCGGAAGACTGGGAAGACCTTGGGAAATATATTGCCAGTGGAATAAATAAGGGGCTTAAAAAAGTCTATGAAGCAATCAGCTGGAAAAAGGTCGGTCCAAAGATAACAAAATTCTGTGATGCTTTTACCCGAACATTTAACAGCCTGGTTGATAATGTAGACTGGAAATTATTAGGAAGGACCGTTGGTGCGGGAATTAATACGGTTGTTAATACCTTAAATCTGTTGATAACCGGAATAGACTGGAAAAATCTGGGAAAGAAATTCGCAGAAGGAATTACCGGACTAGTAAAAGAAGTCAACTGGAATAATCTGGGGCAGCTCATAGCAAACCGGTTTATGATTACCTGGGATATCTTTAATGGAATGGTACATAATCTGCCATTTTCACAAATCGGAAAAGCGATAGCGGATGGTCTTAATGGAATCTGTTCAAGAATTTCTTTCCGTGAGATAGCGGATACGCTAGCAACTGGCCTGAATGGAGCATTTACCACATTGTACAGCTTTACCCGGCGATTTGACTGGACAGGTCTGGTAAATAACATTGCTGGAGGAATTAATACTTTTATTTCAGAGTTCGATTGGAAGAATAATGGGCGCAAACTGGAAAATTTCTTGGATAACCTATGCGGGTCGCTGGTCAATATGGCAGAAAAAACAGACTGGGAGGCTTTTGGTCAGGGAATTGGTGAGATGTTGGGACAGATCAACTGGGTGAAGCATCTGAAACAGGTAATAACTGCGATTACCCGGACACTGGGTGGTTTGTTCGATGGTTTGGAGGCAAGCGGAACCGCAGGGAAAATAGCCGCTTTTTTGTGTAAGGCGTTTATCGCGGTAAAGATTGCGGATATAACGGGCATTGGAAGCCTGGTAAAATTTCTTGTTACCACTATTGGAAAGAAGCTGATTACAGAGGAATCAGTACAGACATTAGCGGGAAATATTTCTAATCTGACCAATGGTGCGCTTGCTGGATCTACATCCGGCATTGCTACATTTGCATCTTCTTTGGGCTCTTTAGTTGGGACTGCCGGTGCAATTACACTGGTCACTGCCGGAACGGTTATGCTTACGAAGAAAATTGCTGAGTTAGTAGAAACTGCGCAGGGCGGAAACGGAATTTTAACTCAGACAGGTGGATACTTACATGATTATGCTGGCAAGATGGGCGAAGCTCATGCAATTACAAACAAACAGGTAGAAGAACTGTGGGCTTTAGTAGAAGCAGATGAGACTGCCGGTAAGTCAAACAGTGAGATGTATGACAGCATGGTTCAGAAATTGGGTGAATATGGCGTATCGGCTGAGAAAGCAACGCAGATCCTTGAGCAATATGGAGCGCAAGCCGGAGTGTCAAGTGCATTTGTTGAAGAAATGACAGGTAAGGTACAAGCTCTGGGAAAAGGCTTTTCTGAAAGCTCTTCCACAATAGATACATCTTCAATAACTGTGAAAGAATCAATAAAAGGAATCAGAAGTGTACTATATGATCTCAGTGTATCTTCTAGTGAGTATGCAGGAACATACAGAGGTGTTTTAGAAGTATTTAATAATACAAGCGGATCAGCGGCCAATGCGCAGGATGCTTTTAATATTGTCTATAATGTCCTGAAAGAAGCAGGAGTCCCATTGGATGAGCTGAATAAAAAACTGGCACAGGAGTTTCCTTCCGCAGCTCAGGCGACAAAAAGCAGTGTTGATTCTAGTATTGTTGAGGCTCAGAAGACAGTAAGTAGTTCAACTGGAAAAATGAAAACGGATGCGGAGACTAATCTTGCAGGAGTAAAGAAAGCAGCAGAGGATGCTTCTGGAGGTGTGAATACAACCACAGTGACAAACTGGGGGAATTCGGCATCAGAAGTAAAGAAAAATCTGGATAAAATGAAGCAGACTGCCAATTTAAAGCTTGGCGAGATGCAGAAGACTGTGGAGAGTCATTTTTCAGGTCAGTATAACACAATGACTAAGAAATGGGAAAAGGCTTGCGAGAGAATTGGCCAGTTGATAACTCAGATGGTGCGTAGTACAAAGGATAGTTTAAACGGACTTGCCAGAAATATGAATACGATTGGAAATGAGATGAGCAATAATCTGATTAATGGGATTTCCGGGGCAGTAACAGGAATCGCAGGGATTCTGAATGAAGTAGTTAATAAGGTTAACAGCACGATCAGCAATGTTAATTCTTCTCTTTCCGGTATTGAGAATGCATTTACATTTTCTTACGATGTTACAACCCCTGATGGGAAGCGGAGATGGGGTAAATATTCAATGAATTTACCAAGAGTCAATACAGTTCCATATCTGGCAAAAGGTGCGGTCATTCCGCCTCGAAGTGAGTTTCTTGCAGTTCTTGGCGACCAGAAACAGGGTAACAACATCGAGACGCCAGAAGCTCTGCTCAGAAAGATCGTCCGAGAAGAAACAGCAGGACGGCAGGCAGGCGGTGGAAACTACAGATTTACAGCTCAGATCAATCGCAGAACCCTGTTTGACGAGATGATGAAAGAAGCACAGATGAGACGAGATACAAGCGGTAGAAACCCGTTTGAGATGGCATAGAATAATTCCCTGTCATGCAGAAAGTGTGGCAGGGGAAATACAGGGAGGAATTCAATGCTTACAAGAGAAGCAACTTATGAGGATTATGGATTTTCAGAAGATGAAGATAAGAGATTGGGTGAATTTTGCAAGAATCTTGAGATGCGGGACAAGATATTGCTGTTGCAGTGTGCAGCGGAGGTGTATCCGAACATTGTTGACGAACTATACTGCTGTATCGTAATTGGAATGAGCTATGACAAGATGAATAAAAAGAAGTTTGTTGCGCTTGATCGTAAAGATTTTTATGCGTACCGGAAGAAAACGTTGGCTGTGTTCCGGGCGGCATTACAGATATGTAATAGATATCCGTTTTAAAGGTTAGAGTAGAACCTGTCAAAACCGTCTGTTTTTATGTATTTGAAATATCATTGATTAGTTAGGGGTGATTATTATGGCAAGAGGCATATCAGCAGAGGCACGCGAGGACATCTTGGTGCAGGCGTTTTTAACATGCCCGAATATAAGTGAGATATCTAAAAAGACGAAGATTCCCAGACCTACAATCTATACTGTAATTCACACAGACAGTTTTCAACGTAAGTATTCCGAGGCGAGAAATGAAGCTGTAACGGGAGCAATTGCATACCTGCAAGGAAAACTGGGAGAATGTGCAGCAGTGCTGGTCAATACGGCTATTGATACGGAAGTACCGGCGCAGATCAGAGTAAACGCAGCTAATGCGGCATTGTCACAGTGCTCTCAGTGGACAAAGAATGTAGATATGATTGAACGCCTGGAAGCTATGGAAGAATTGATGTCACGAGTAGAACAGGAACAGAAATCACAGAAGAGGAGTAAATGATAGATTTATGAATCGGACGGGTTTAATCTGATAGAAAGGAGCATTAAATGCCGAGAAGAAATAAGCGTGTAACGATAAGAGCTACGAGTGTGCCGGAGCTGCATCAGTGGTTGAGGGCTTGCAAAAGGGAAAATGCCAGAAAGAAATCACAGGGCCATAATGGTACGAAGAAACAGGCAAAGGATTTGCATATTTAAAGGTGGTGGTGAATTATGGGAAGTCCGTTGATTAAAAGGCTTGATGCTTTATACCAAAGAGCTCAGATGGTAATGAAAGTGCAGGCGGATCATGCTCCGTTTGTGTACATTGCTCCATGGAGTTTTACGAAAGATGAATGTATCGTGAAATATTATCCAGAGGGAACTTACCAGAAGCCAGAGCGGATAACAACTACACTTCATGATGCATTAATGATAGCTCAATATTATTACGAATGTGGGTTGCATGTTCAATTTACAATGAGCCTGTGTATAGAGTGGCTGTTCCTGTATGTGCGTGATGATCCCCGGTATTCTCCGCCACAACAGAAGTCATGGTATACAAAGAATGTTGAAGAATGTCCAGAAATAACAGCCATGTTGGAGAGTGAACAGCGATTTGAAATTATTGGAACATTGCGAAGAATGCCTCAGAATTTCCTTTTTAAGGGATTGCCTGATGATATTAAAGATGATTACAAATTGATGGATTTTTAGACAAAAAATGACGGGAGTATGGGAATTCGTTGACACGATTACGCACGCAAAGGAATTTTGTAACACGATAACGCGCGCGAAAATATTCGGAGATTTCGGAGCCCCTAAAAGAGTAAAATGCGTTAGAACGAAGCCTGAGCGAACCCCGAAAAATAAGACTGTAAATATTATCGAACAAAACAAAAAGGAGATTTTTATGGATGGCTGTAACGAAAATGTAATTGAGTTTATGACCAATGATACCAGAGCAACCTTATCATTCTCACAGGGTCGGTATAAGTCTGTGATCCGTAAGCTAGCAGAGAAGCACCCAGAAGATTGTCAGATTATTGCGGATAACGAGGACGGAAGCATTTGTGCTCATGTTCCAGTATCCTGGCTCCGGATTTCTCCACCAAGGCAGTACACAGAGGAACAGCGGCAGCAGATGGGAGAGCGACTGAGACAGAACAGGTCTGAAAATACAGTAACACAAGGATAAAACAGGGCAAGAAACGCTTGCAGAGTGTTTGAGGTAAAGTTGTAAGGGAGAGCAAATATAAAGGCTAAATGAGCCGATAAAACAGTAGAAGCGATGATGCTGGCAGTTAATAATAATCCTGCTGCCGAACCTGCGGTTCAATAAAGAATCTATTATGAGAAATACGGTCAGGCGTTATTGCTGATTTTTCAGTGTTGCTCCAATCGAAGCCGTGAGAAACGGAAGTAAAACGGCGAGAACAGGGAGTGCTTGAACTGTCGATTAACAGTCGATATATTTGATCGAAGCGGTGAGGAAGCGGTGAGAAATTAATAAATTGATGGAATAAGATGGTATTTTTGGATATAGCTAAAGAAAGGCGTGCAGTATGAACGAACTTGTGTATTTAAAGAACGATGAAGCAGTATGTGACAGCTTGCAGGTAGCTGAGAAGTTTGGAAAAGAACATAAAAATGTTTTGCAGAGTATTGATAATCTCATTGCTGAAAATTCAGCTGTGAAAATAATGTTTAAGATTTCTTCTTACAAATCCGGTAACGGGCAATCATATAGAAAATTTTATATGAATCGTGATGGCTTTTCTCTTTTAGCAATGGGTTTTACTGGAAAAGAGGCTCTTGAATGGAAATTGCAGTATATCCGGGCATTCAACCAGATGGAAAATTTTATTCGTGAAAAATCTACTCAAATGTGGATTGAAACCCGAAAAGCCGGAAAGCTTACCAGAAAGGCAGAGACGGATACAATCCAGAAACTTGTTGAGTATGCAAAGGGACAGGGCAGCAGCCATGCAGAAATGCTTTATATGACTTATTCCAGGCTGGCAAATAAAATGGCAGGAATCAATAAAAGGGACGAAACTACGATGATGCAGCTTAATAACCTGTCTTTAATGGAAAATATCATTTTGCATGAGGTTGATCTGGGAATTATGCGAGGGAAACATTATCAGGAGATATACAGGGATTGCAAGAAACGACTTGAAGCGGTGAAAGATTTGGCATACCTCGAAGCGGTATAAGAAGAAAATAGGGATAGTAAGAGATATGGGTGATTTGCAACGGGAAATTGACAAATCCCGGAAGCTGGCATATAATATACTTATCAAGACAGCCAGTAAGGGAAGTTAAGGTTCCCCGTCCTGGCAAGATATATGTTTAAGACGTAGCCGCCTATTCTTTACCAGAGAGCAGGGCGGCTATTTCTTATGTGTGTATGTAAGGATAGATACAATTAAGCTGGCTGTTGTCAGAATGATCATAAAAATCTCATAATCGCTCATAAGCATTCCCTCCTGTCAAGGCTCAGGATCAGGAAACCACAGCCGCTCTACTGGCTGCCTGGATAAATATACTATATTTGATTTCTATTCTGGGCTTCCTTAATTCTTTGCTGTATTAATTGAACGTTTAAGTCATCCCAATAATTGATGTATACAAGAGTTATATGATTTTCAATGCTGAGTTTGAGCTTTTGCTTGTCGCGCCATTGTTGCTTTTCAAAGCTATCTTTTCCGCCGAAAAAATCAACAGGTTCAAAATGTTGTTTTCCCTGATATTCAAAAGCTAGATGAAGACTTGGAATAAAAACGTCATAACTCAATTGACTATTCCCTTGTTTTAAGAAATCGGCACGATATTGATAGTAAACAGGCTTTTTAGGAAACATTTGGGTTATTAATTGAAACATAAGTTGCTCTGATTTCCATTTATTTTCTGGAATTGAATATTCATGTAAATCAATATCTGCATACATTCCCTTTTCAATGGATTTTAATAATTCTACATCATTATAAGATTTCATGTATACAGTGAGCCAGCAAAATGACATTCCTTTTTCTTCGATACCGAGTTTTCCATTTCCTAAATTTTTCTTTCTCCATGAAGTATCAAAAGTACCATTCAAACGACTGGTTAAAACAGTATGCATATCGGAATTAAAAGTAAATAAATACTTTAATCCTGCCCAGGTGTTGAAGTGTTTTGGGTTAGAACATGTAACGCAGGCAAACAAGAGATCTGAACCAATGTCATATATTTTTTTTAAAGTTTGTTTCGCATTGGTATGACAAATTGCAATCCCATGATAAGGCCCTTCTTTAAGATCGAATAGTGCATAAGAATACGGAATTCCCTCCCATTTGTTGTATAAATCATTTATTTGTAGATTAGGAAACGCAGTATTAATTAGTTCATACTTACTTATGTGATATGGATTTGAATAGCCCAAAATACCATTAAATCCCCAGTAAGAGCACAAGGGGATTGTGCGAGTGTATTTTTTTATTCCGAAATCATAATGTCCAGCATCGAATATTTCTTCAACAACAAGTGAATTAGTAAATTCGATATTTATAGAAATATAAAGGATTAATGTATTTTCAATAATATATAACAATCCATAGTCCCAAACGTTAAAAACTTGATAATTACAATTTTCAAGAAGACTCTTTAATCCTAATATATACGATTCGAAAATTTGTTTGGTATTTGTATCAGGAATCGGCGTTACTATTTGGTATAATCCGCGCCTGATATCTTTATCTATCTCTGAAAAATTAACAGAATTGTTATAGTAATCGACTGATTTTCCGGAATTTACTATAGAAGACGGAACCAGAATATAAATAGGATCAGTATGCGGAATGCCCCATAATGGGAAATTAGTTTTTATAATTTGAGTATGAGAGTATTTCATATTATTAATCGGTTACTTTATCCCCGTTAGGAAGAATAAACGAACTTTGATAGATACATCCTGCTGCTTCTGCTACTTTTTTGAGTTCTGCTGGAGTAAATCCCTCTCGCTTTAATTTTTGGTTAAATGCTTGAGGACTTGAACCATATAAGCGAGCAAGCTCAGATACACTTATACCGAGTTTGACACATAATATTTTGACCTGTTCTGAAACTGCCATAATAATTCACCTCTAATATTTGATGTTTAATATATAAATAAATTATAAACGATAATATTTAAAAAGACAACATTAAAGTGGAAAAAAGAAATAAAATTATTTAAACAAAACTATTGACATTATAAACAGAAATATTTATACTATAATCAGCTCAAGGGAACAGACAACAGCCGGGAAAGCCGAAAGCCCCCAATACTTCAAGCCATATACCTGTGAGAATCGCAATAGGGCATATCAATAGTCAGGAAGATGCTTGAAGGGCTGAGGGACCTTGAAAAGCAAAGGAGGACAGCAATATGAAGTACAATCTCAGCAAGATCATGTTGAAAGCATGGAAAGTTTACCGCAAGACAAAGAATATCAGCTTTGCAGAAGCACTTCACAGAGCATGGTTATCTGCAAAGGCAGAAGAAATCAATGCAAAGAGAATCGAAGATGCGAAACATGCAGCAGGAATCACAGAGGAAACCAATACCTTTGCTAAGTGGAAAGAGCTTGGTTATAAGGTAAAGCATGGAGCATCAGCATTATTCGGATGTTCTTTGATCTGGGGAAGCAGAGGAGATGGGGCAACATACAAAGCCAGTTTCTTTGGAAAGTCTCAGGTAGAAGCAATTTAATAAAAAAGCCCTTACCAGAGCGGCAACTCTGATAAAGGCAAAGTAACCCGACATTCAGCAAAATTGAGGGGCTGTGCGTATTATAACATACTCATTCCCCTCAGACAACAAAAGAAAGGAACGAAAGTATGATATCAGTAATGGACGTTCTTGTAATTTTTTTGAGTGGATTTATATCTGCTAAAGTATGTGATTATGTACACGAATTAGAACGAGAGGAGAATGAAGCATGAGCAAAGAAAAAACATTAAGAATATCAGAAGAAACAGAAGTGATGCAGGCCACAGGTGTTCCGGCACAGGAGACAGAAGAAGTAAGCACAGCTCTTGCAACAGAGATTATCGCAGATCTCAAGAAACAGCTGGAGGAAGCAAAGGAAGAAGCGAAAGAGTGGGAAGAAAGTTGGAATATGTGTCGTGAGCAGGTTCGAGCATTGTCCAGGCAGTCAGATATTATTAGTATGGTGTTAAAGATGGATGATGTAGAACTATTAGATTTAGCTTTTGGATTTGTTAGAGGATGTTATAACCAGCAGATTAAAAAGGAACAGGAGGCAGAAAACAATGGAGAAATGTAATTTAACTCAGGTTCCTTGCAGAAAGGCAATTATGGACGTTGTCCAGGCTAACAAAGATAGAAGATCATTACAGCATACCTATGAGCTGGCAGAACTCTTTCGGATAGCTTGTTCCGGCAATGAAGCATTTATGGAATTATCAGAGGAAGATCAGGAGCGTTTCTGGCTGATTACAGATGCTTTAATGATGAATGATCCGGAAGACCTCAAGAGGGTACATGACCTTGCAAATTATTTGATGGTAAAGCGAATAAAGGACAATGCAAAAGTGGCGGAGGCATAACATGGACTACAAAAAGCAGATAATTGAGATGCTGGAGAAGATAGATAACATTTATTGGCTAAGGTCAATCTATGTATTCATGAAAACGCTGATAGGATAGTGGTACGGAGGTATAGCATGGATTATAAAAAAGAAATTGGAAATCTCTTGAATGAAATCCAGAGCGAGAAATTTCTGAAATTTTTGTATAACGTAATTGTCTCATTTAAGAAGCAGTGGGGGTACTAATATGGATTACAAGAAAGAAACTATTGAGATATTACAGAAGGTAAATGATGATAGCCTGCTTGAATTCTTCTATAGATTCATTGCCAGAGTATTAAAGAACAGGGGAAATTAACATGGACTACAAGAAGAAACTCATAGAGATGTTAGAGAAAGCGGATCACGACCAATTATATACAATATTCAGATTTGTTTGCAGCTTTCTGGGAATTAAATAAGACAATCAGGGGCGGCGGACTGCTGCCCTATTGCCAATAGAAAGACAGGTGATATAATGGCAAGAATACCATCAGGAATGCGAAAAAAAGAAAATGGTTTATTCGAAAAGCGTTTTACCGTGGAGGGCAAGAGATACAGTGCCTATGGTCGTAGCACAAAGGAATGTGCGGAGAATGAACTCAGGATCCGTGAGGAAATTAAGGCAGGTCTGTATAATTCCAACAAAAATATAACACTGGACGCATATTTTGATGAATGGGAGAAGTCCCGGAGAGGAACGATCAAGGACAGCAGCATTAAAATAAACCGGTCGAAGTACAATAACCATATCAAACCAGTACTGGGAAAAATTAAGGTTCAGAAAATAGAAAAGCGTGCAGTGGTGAAATTGCAGCAGGATTTATCAAAGAAGCTGAGTGCATCCATGACTAATGGTGTTATAGTACTGCTGAAAACGGTGTTGAACGCGGCTGTTGATGATGAAATCCTTATGAAGAACCCTACTGCCAGTGTGAAACCATTAAGGAAGGATGACCGGCCAAAAGCGAGTGAGACTATTCACAGAGCATTAACCAGAGAAGAGCAGCAGGCGTTTATGCAAGAAGCCAAGACGGAATGGTTATATGAGTTTTTCTGTTTTTCCTTGTGTACGGGAATGAGACTTAATGAGATCACGGCTTTAAAGTGGCAGGATATAGATTATATCAACAATGTGATCCGGGTAAACAAGACCGTGAGCTGGAAAGAGGGCGGCGGTATTGAGGAGACTTTGCCAAAATCAGATACCAGTAATCGCGATATTCCTATGAATGACACAATAAAAAAAATCTTGCAGATGCAGAAAACCAAAATGTCCATGGTTTACGGGGAAATCCATGCGAGAAAGATGGATAGTAATATCTTTATCGGGAGTAATGGAGCTAAGGCAATAGCATCATCCACGGTATCATCTGCTATAGATAACGTTTTAAAGCGGCTCCGACAGCAGGGTATAGAAATCGAGAGGTTTACGCACCATGCTTTCAGAGATACCTTCGCAACACGGTACATAGAAGAGGGCGGAAACATGCAGACGCTACAGAAAATCTTAGGACATAGCAGCTTGGCCATGACTGCGGACTTATATGCTCATGTTCTTCCGAACACAAAACAGCAGGAAATGCAGCAAATAGAGAATGGATTTATCGGGGTGGCAGTTTTATGACTGCTGCTCCTTTTTTAGAATAAAATGAGCGGATTGGGGTAATAATTGGGGTAAAACTAAAATCTGCATTCCAAGAATCCCGTAAAATCAACATTCTTTGCTATTTTTTAATAAATTTTATAAATTTATTAGAAATTGTACAAATTTCTCTCACATTTATCCTGTATGATATAAACATCTTAAGAGAACAGAAGCTCTTAAGAAAAACTCTTTCCTTTCCCTAAAATATGTATGAAGATAAACCACCGTTCCGTTGGCAAGACAGAGCCGACAGGACGGTGGTTTTGATTTACAGAAAAATGTTGCCGGATGACAGAGGAGATAAAAGTTTCCAATGTTAACCGGCAACGTTTTTTTGTTTTGTTAAGATTACTGGTCGTGTGGATGCAGAGGGCAGTTACGGTCTTCTGTAACGGTTGAAACAGGAATAGATCTCCTGGATCCGGGGCATGGCATAACCACATGAAATATAACTTCCTTCCGAGAAGAATGATAATCCCTGTTTTTTCAGCTGGGAATCCAGATAAGTGACGATCTCCGGCAGAGTACGTTTTCCGTCGATGAGATGTTCACAGGCATACTTCAGAAGCAATGCCAGAGATGCTGTCTGCTCGGAGTCGATCAGCTGCTCCACATAGCGGAGGTCTACTTCGGTTTTTCCAAGAGAGAAGCCGTCTTTGCCATGAACTTTGGTTTTCAGTCTTTCCGGCTGTCCGGGACGGCTGTGGCGGGATGGAGCCGCTTTGGACCTGGTCATGATGCGATGGCTTTCCGTCAGACGGAACGCAGGTGTTTCAACGTCTGAGAGAGGATATTCCTGACAGAGCTTTCCGGTAATTTCTGTGATATCCACGGGATGATAATTATCCATCTGGATCACAGTATCCGCAATGTGGAAAAATGCTCCGGAACTTCCTGCAACCAGAATGGTGGAGATCCCTGCCTTTTCATAGAGATCCCGTGCACGTTCCAGAAATGGAGTGATGGGCTCTTTTTCCCTGCAGATCACACGCTGCATGAAGGAATCCCGTACCATAAAGTTGGTGGCAGAAGTGTCCTCGTCAAGAAGAAACACTTTACTTCCGGCTTCCATACTTTCCACGATCCCGGCAGCCTGGGAAGTGCTGCCGCTGGCATCCTCTGTAGAAAAGCAGAGGGTGTCTTTTTTGTTTGGAAGATCGTTGATAAAAAGAGAAATATCTACGTCTTTGATAAAACGGCCATCCTCAGAGCGGAGCTTCTGGGCAGAGGAATCGGTAATGACGTATTCACGGCCATCACCGGAAATATGGTTGTAAATACCCAGTTCCAGTGCGTTAAGCAAGGTAGATTTGCCATGGTAGCCGCCGCCTACGATCAATGTGATGCCGCAGGGAATGCCCATGCCTGTGATGGTTCCTCTGTGGGGCAGATCCATGGAAATCCGCAGGTTTTCCGGAGAAACAAAGGGAACGGAATTTTTCATCGGGCGGGAAGAGATGCCGCTTTCCCTGGGAAGGATGGCCCCATCGTTTACAAAGGCAGCCAGGGAACGCTTCGCAAGTTCCCGGCGGATATATTCCTGGTCTTCGGCAAGCTCGATCGCTTCTTTCAGACGGTCGGCATCAAGGTTCCGGTAAAAGAACGCTTTATGCACGCAGACCGGGAGAAAATCGAAGAGGATTTTTTCCAGTTCGGGGGAGTTGATGGTTCTGCCATTGGCCGGGAAACCAATGAAAAAACGGGCAGTGATGCCTTTTTCCGTAATCTCGCAGGCGGTACGTGCAAGAACCTCCTGCCCACAGTGACTGACTGAGATCAGGCCGCTTTTTCCGGATCCTTTTGCACGGAAGGTATAATGATTTACCTGCTGTTCAAACTGGCGGTTCAGAAAATCCCCCAGCGTGATGCGGGTCAGGGAATCCTTATAATATTCTTCCGGAAATTTGGTGTCCCGGTGGGAAAGTTTCACGCTGATATGAGACGGAGAGGCAAAAGGATCTCCCTGTACGTGGTCAATGGATAAAATATAACGGTCAAACTGGTATGCACCCCGCAGGGACTTGTATGCGGGATAGCTTTTGCGGTTGATGCTGTGAAGAAGCTCTTTTAACTGAGCAGATGATTGCATGTTGATTCCTCCTTTGCCCTGGCCAGGTCAGACAGGACCAATTCTTAAGAACTACTATAACGAATCATAAAGATTTTGTAAAGAACATCAATTGCGGTGGAAATTCATAAGTGTTTGACCTATAATAGTAGACAGATTGCAGATAATATGATGAGAAACGGTATCTGTCAGAAATTATAAAGAAAGGTGGAACATGAAGATGGAAAGAAGAAATGCGTGGCTCTCCTATAAGGAAGCAGAAGAGGCAGAAATGGAGAAGCTTGCGAAAGCCTACAGAGAATTTCTGGATAAAGGAAAAACAGAGCGTGAATGTGTCGCAGAGATCGTGAAGGAAGCAGAAGCTGCCGGATACGAATCCCTTGAGTCCAAGATCAAAAAAGGCGAGAAGATCAAAGCCGGTGATAAGGTTTATGCGGTAGGAATGAAGAAGATTATTGCTCTGTTTCATGTAGGATATGAAGAACTTTCCGGAGGCATGAGCATTCTCTGTGCACATATTGACTCACCGAGGCTGGATGTGAAGCAGAATCCGCTGTATGAGGATACAGACCTTGCTTATCTGGATACTCATTATTATGGCGGTGTGAAGAAATATCAGTGGGTGACACTTCCACTTGCCATGCATGGTGTTGTTGCAAAGAAGGACGGCAGTGTTGTGGCGGTCAGCATTGGTGAGGATGAGGAAGATCCGGTACTTTACATCACTGATCTTCTGATCCACCTTTCCGGAAAACAGCTCCAGAAGAAGGCGGCTGAGGTTATTGAGGGCGAGAATCTGGATATCCTGATCGGCAGCAGACCTCTTGCGGATCTTCCGGATGATAAGAAAAAAGATGCTGTGAAACAGAATGTTCTGAATATCCTGAATGAGAAATATGGTATTGAAGAGGAAGATTTTCTTTCTGCAGAGCTGGAGATCGTTCCGGCAGGAAAAGCCAGAGACTGTGGACTTGACCGCAGTATGATCGCGGCATACGGACAGGATGACCGCGTATGCGCCTATACTTCCCTTGCGGCAATGCTGGAGATGGAAGAGACACCGAAGCGTACCGGCTGTTGTCTCCTTGTAGATAAGGAAGAGATTGGAAGCGTTGGTGCTACAGGTATGCAGTCCAGATTTTTTGAGAACAGTGTGGCAGAGCTTCTGGATGGAATGGGATGCTATTCCGAGCTTGCCCTGAGACGCGCACTTCGTAATTCCAGCATGCTTTCTTCTGACGTGAGCGCAGGTTATGATCCGGCCTATGCAGAGGCTTTTGAGAAAAAGAACGCAGCATATCTGGGACGCGGTATTGTTCTCAACAAGTTCACCGGAGCAAGAGGAAAATCCGGTTCCAACGATGCCAATGCAGAGTATGTGGCGAGAGTACGCAGGATCTTTGATGATCATGATGTCGCTTTTCAGACAGCAGAGCTTGGAAAAGTCGATTTTGGCGGCGGCGGAACCATCGCTTATATTGCGGCGCTTTACGGAATGGAAGTCATTGACAGTGGCGTGGCTGTGCTGAGTATGCATGCTCCGTGGGAAGTTACCAGCAAGGCGGACGTGTATGAGGCATATAAAGCGTATAAGGCATTTTTACTTGATGCATAAAAATGCGTCAGTTCTGAAGACATTCCGGTGATCTTTTCGTTACAGATCAATGAGCGGGGTTTTCCCGGAAAGGACAGAGCAGTCTGCCTGCTGCTGTTTGGGTGCGGATCATTCCGCCGATAAACAGCAGTATCCCCTGCAGACTTCGCTCTGTATTTTTTAACCAAATCAAGTAAGTCCCCTGCGGGGTTGCGAAAAGCAATAAGCAGTGGATAGAGCTTGCCTGAGACTGGTTTACTTTAGAAGGAGTAGTTTAATTATGGAAGAAGCATTGGTACGGGTAGTGGATCTGTGCAAAGTTTACAATCCCGGAGAAAATGAAGTGCGGGCGCTGGATCATGTGAATCTGGAAATACATAAAGGTGAATTTGTGGCAATTATCGGACAGTCCGGTTCCGGAAAATCTACATTTATGAACATGCTGGGCTGCCTGGATGTCCCCACCTCCGGGAAATATTATCTGAATGGAACAGATGTATCCACAATGAAGGATAATGATCTCTCGGTGGTTCGAAATAAAGAGATCGGATTTATCTTTCAGGGTTTTAACCTGATCGCGAATCTTACCGCAATAGAAAATGTGGAGCTTCCTCTTATCTATCGTGGGATCGACCGGAAAACAAGAAGAAAGCTTGCTGTGGAATCCCTCAAAAAAGTCGGACTTGAGAAGCGTATGGATCATAAGCCAAACGAAATGTCGGGCGGACAGCAGCAGCGTGTGGCCATTGCAAGAGCGATTGCGGCCAAGCCCCCTGTAATTCTGGCGGATGAACCTACCGGAAAT
This sequence comes from Blautia sp. MSK.20.85, assembly GCF_013317245.1. Lineage (NCBI taxonomy): Bacteria > Bacillati > Bacillota > Clostridia > Lachnospirales > Lachnospiraceae > Blautia > Blautia sp. MSK.20.85. Next base: position 242,492 of record NZ_JAAIUN010000001.1, on the reverse strand, counting down.
CTGGATTCTGCATCCAGCAGGGAAATTATGGAGATTCTGAAGGGAATGCACAGATCCGGAGAAACGTTGATCCTGATCACCCATGATAATGGAATCGCGGCTCAGGCCAAACGGGTGGTTCGTATCATGGATGGAAAAATTGAATCAGATATGATTAATGAGGAATTCGTCGAGGAGGCTTAACAGAAATGAAAAAAGGAAAAAAGATTGTAATCGGTGTAGCGGCAGTGGCAGTTGTGGCAGGCGGTTTTTACGCAGTATCAGGAGGAAGCCGCGGCGAGGCACAGCTTCCTCAGGTTTCGGTTACAAAGGCGGAGACCGGAGATGTGGAAGAAATTGTGGATGCAACCGGAACGGTTGTCAGTGATGAACAGAAAACTTTTTATTCACCGGTAAACGCACAGATAAAAAAAGTATCTTTTGCAGAAGGGGATTCCGTCTCAAAGGGTACAAAACTTGTGGAATTTGAGCTGAAAGATCTGGAGAGAGATAATCAGAAGGCAGAACTGAATGTGAAATCCGGAGAGTATGATTACAAAAATTCCATCAATAAATCTGATGAGGCACAGCAGAAGCAGAATAATGCCAAATCAAAAGTTTCCAGTTTGGAGCAGCAGGTGAAAGATAAGCAGAACTATCTGGCATCACTGAAATCTCAGCTGGCATCTGTGCAGGCGCAGGCAGCAGCAGACGCACAGGCCCAGGCTCAGGCGGAAGCCCAGGCAAAAGCCGATGCTCAGGCAGCCCAGGAAGCGGAAATCCAGAGAGCATATGCAGAGGCGCTTACTACATATCAGAATGAAACGCTTCCCCAGTATCAGAAGGAACTGGGCGAGCTGAATGCCGCCTATATTAAGGCCCAGGGCGAGTATAACCAGGCAGATAATAATTATCAGATGGCTTTTGCCCAGTGGCAGGCAGACCAGAGTGATGAGAACGCGCAGGCACTGGACGAAGCGGAGAACACAAGAAGCCAGGCCGAGATCAATTGCCAGGAGGCAAAAGAAGCTTACGAGGATAAAAAGGCGGCTCAGCCGAAAATGCCGGAATATTCGGATTACAGCAGTGCCGGAGGGGAAGATTTTGTTACAGACGGAACACAGGACGATGGACAGGATCTGACAGACCAGGGAAGTGCATCCGCTGCTTCCACAGGTGCATCTGTGGATACTTCAGGAATTGAGAATGCCATTGATCAGGCAAGTTCTGATCTGGCAGATCTTCAGTCCGATCTTGCCACACAGAAATCCATTGCAGAGGCAGATTCTATCAGCCTTACAAAGGAAGAAAAAGAGAAGCTGAGAGTCAGCAATAATCTTACAGAACTGGATGCCAAATCTGCAAAAGAACTTGTTGCGGAAGGAAAAAAAGGTATCACGGCAGATTTTAACGGCGTTATTTCCAAGTCTGCAGTGCAGCAGGGAGCAGCAGTGACACAGGGAATGGAGCTTTTTACCCTGCAGAACACAGATAAAGTCAGTGTGGACATCAATGTATCCAAGTATGATTATGCAAAGGTAAAAGAAGGCCAGACTGCGGATATTACCATCGGTGATAAGAAATATACCGGCAAGGTAACGAAGATCAGCCATATTGCTACAACAAACGAGAAGGGATCTACTCTGATCGCAGCTACTGTCAGTATTGATAAACCGGATAAAGATATTTTCCTCGGCGTTGACGCAAAGGTGAAGATCTATGCGGAAAAGGCTGAAAATGTAGTAACACTTCCGGCAGGAGTGGTAAATATTGGTAAAGATGGCTCTTTCTGTTATGTACTGAAAGACGGCGTGATCACAAGACAGGACATCACTACAGGAATCAGTTCTGAGGATTCTGTTGAGATCACAGATGGAATCAAAGCAGGCGATGAGGTCATCGAGGATCTTGGTTCTCTGGAAGAGGGAATGACGGCAGAAGCAGCACCTGCAGATGGTGACAGTGCAGCAGAGACAGGGGAGACTGCCAATGAGTAATATTTATGAATACATCAAAATGGCGATCCACAACATCATGGCAAATAAGGGAAGATCGTTTCTTACCATGCTGGGTATCATTATCGGTATTGCATCGGTGATCGCCATTGTTTCCATCGGTGAAGGAACCAAGAATCAGATGAACAGTGAGATCGATGATATCGGCGGCGGCCAGATTGCGGTGTACTGCAGCGATGATGCCACCGCAGATGATGTCTGGATCCAGCCTGAGGATATTGATGCGGTCCGGGATCTGGATGGTGTGGAAGGTGTTAATGTTTCAGATTCCTATACAGGAGAGACAGTAACCGGAAAAGGCGATTTTAATCTTACAGTAACCGGTGAGGCGCAGGACGCCAAACTGGTGGACAATGCTTCTGTGAAGTATGGAAGTTACTTCGGACAGAAAGAGGTTGAAGAGGGAAAAAATGTCTGTGTGATCTCAGATGCCGACGCGAAGCGGCTTTTTGGAACGGATGATGTCGTGGGAATGACACTGGATGTCACCTGTTATGATCTGACCAAGACATTTCGTATCTGCGGAGTTACCACGCAGAAGGAGAACGGTACTTTTGTCAGCTACACTTATGACGGTATGCCTGTGTCCATTAACGTGCCTTATACGGCCATGGACGATTTTACAGGAAGTACCGGTGAGTTCTATCAGATCACAGTTCAGGCAGACAAAAATCTGGATTCCCAGGTGGTGGCAGACCGGATCGTAAATCTTCTGGAAAGACGCCATCATTGTGCCGGAGACGATTATTTCCAGGTACAGAGTTTCCAGGATATCATGAAATCCATGAACCAGATGCTTGGAATGGTCACCGCATTTATTTCTTTTGTTGCGGGAATTTCCCTTCTGGTAGGCGGTATTGGTGTTATGAACATCATGCTGGTGTCCGTCACAGAGCGCACCAGAGAGATCGGTATCCGTAAATCCCTTGGGGCAAAGACTTCTTCCATTATGCTTCAGTTCCTTGCTGAGGCAGCGATCCTGACCATCATGGGTGGCCTGATCGGCATTGTCCTTGGCATCGCAGGGGGACATGTGATCTGTGCGGTGATCGGCAGCAGCATGGGAACCACCATCACACCAGGGATCAGTCTGGGAACTATCCTGGCGGCAACATTGTTCTCCTGTGCAGTAGGTGTATTCTTCGGAATCTACCCGGCAAGAAAAGCAGCCAAACTCAGCCCCATCGAGGCACTGAGAAGAAACTAGAAAACTGTTGCTTTTGCATCAAAAATAGCAATAAAAAATATTTTTGAAAAAAAATAAAAAAACTTTCAAAAAACCCTTGACATTTTATAGGTCTTAGAGTATCATACATATTGTTGCAGCGGTGATACAAAATATCACAAAGGAAAAGCAACAAAGATGTGCGTTTAGCTCAGCTGGATAGAGCGTTTGGCTACGGACCAAAAGGTCGGGGGTTCGAATCCTCTAACGCACGTATGAAGCCTCTGGAATTGTTCCAGAGGCTTTTTTCTAATTATACATTCTGATCTATTAATTCTGTATGCAGATTCCTTTTTTTAACCAAATCAAGTAAGTCCCCTGCGGGGTTGCGAAAAGCAATAAGCAGTGGGTGGGGACTTGCTTGTATCAGGAGGAGAGCAAGCTCCTCCTGATAAACTGCGGAGCAGTTATTTGGTGTAGAGCTACGTAGCGAAGCGGATTGCGAATATCCGCTTGACAAGGAAAAGTGAACAATAACAGAAATACAGAACACCTGAAACACAGGTGAACTTATCAGGAGGAAAAAACAATGCCAGGATATCTGATCAAAGATACAACAAAAGAGGAACGTAAACAGATCGTGGAGGAATCTCTGGGAAATATTTCCGCGAACTGCGATGGCTGTATGGCGAGACTTGCAGATATGTACCAGGATTATATTGACGGGAAGAGGGAAATCCGTGAGATCAATATGGAATTCAATGCCAGATATGTCCGTGGAGATATGGACAAAGAGGAGAAAAAAAGCTGCCCGATGTAGGAAATGGAGATTGACAGTACCATGGACCAAAATGAAGTAAAATATGATAAGCTGCTGAAAATCAAAACTACCGGCCGTGACGATTCCAGGTCGGATCAGTACTGTTATCCATATGAACCAACGCCATACTGTGTACTGGAACGGCTTGCGTATTGTGGGTATCTGGGGAAAAAGAATCATCTGATCGACTATGGATGTGGAAAAGGCAGGGTGGATTTTTTTCTGGCATGGCAGGTCAGGTGCCGGACTACAGGTGTGGAGTACGATGAACGCATGATAAAAGCCGCAGAAGAAAACAGGCAGCGGGCTGTTTCCGGGGCAAAAACCACTTTTATACTGGAAAATGCAGCCCTTTTTCAGGTGCCGGAATCTGCTGACAGATTTTATTTTTTTAATCCGTTTTCTGTGGAAATACTGAGAAGTGTCATCGGACGCATCCGGGAATCCTGGTATGAAAAAACAAGAGAAATGCTGCTGTTTTTCTATTATCCATCTGACGAATATATTTCCTATCTGATGACTGTGGATGAACTGGAATTCCTGGATGAGATCGACTGCCAGGATCTTTTTGACGGAAAAAATCCTAGGGAGAGGATATTGGTATTTCAGATGGGAGAGGAGTAAAACAACATGATAAAACTAATCGCAACCGACGTAGACGGAACTCTGGTAAAAGATGGAACCATGACCATCAATCCGGAATATATGACGGTGATCCGGAAGCTGACCGAGATGGGCATTACCTTTGTAGTATGTTCGGGGCGGCAGTATGACAGTGAGAGGAAGCTGTTTGAACCGTTGAAGGATCTGGTGTATTTTGTTTCGGATGGAGGTACGGTGATCCGGAAGAATGATAAGATCCTGAAGGTGCACACACTTCCAGACGAGACCTGGAAAAGCATGCATCGCATGGTAAAAGAAAAAATGCCGGAATGTGACTGCTTTATTGCCACACCGGAGTGCTGTTATGCGGAGAATGAAAATGAAAGGATGTTCCGCTGGCTCAGAGATTCCTATGGCTATGATATGAGAAAAGTGGACGATCTTTCTTCCCTTGAGGGAAAACAGGTGTTGAAATTTTCCGTTTATCACCCGGAACGATGTGAGGAGCTTTGTGCTCCATATTTTACACCGGCGTGGAAGGATAAGGTAACACTGGCAGCGGCCGGAAAAGAATGGATGGACAGTACTCCGCCGGAAGGGGAGAAAAGTATAGCTGTGGAGTTTATCCGGCAGCGCCTGGGGATTTCTTTGGAGGAAACCTGTACATTCGGAGATAACCTCAACGATATCGCCATGCTCCGGAAAGCGGGAATGAGCTATGCGGTAGCCAATGCCAGAGCGGAAGTGCAGGCAGCAGCCAGGAAAGTGTGCCCATCTTACAGTGAAGACGGAGTGTTACAGATTCTGAAAAGGATTGTTTCTGAAAGCAGAAAATGATAAAGATACATAAAATATGTGCCTTTAGTAAAAAAGAGTAAATAAAAGTCATCGGCCAGGGGTTGACTTTTTAAAACGATTCTGTTAAATTGAAAAAAATAAAAATTTCAATTCCATGAGGGAGTAGTTCGCACGTAAGTGTGATTTGTCAACAGACCCGGTTTTTTCTGAAAAACCTGGCAAATCTTAAAGAATGAGACTCATGTATGTTTTGTTATATTTTATTATAACAGAGCATACATGAGTCTTTTTTATGTCATACTGGAAGCAGATCTCCAGCTCATGGGAAATGAAAACAGAAAGTGAGAAGAAGAAAAATGGAAAATCTGGTAAACAGCTCACCCCTGATCCTTGTATTAGTCTTTCTTGTGATAGGTTTTGCTTTTCTGATGAAAGGCGCGGACTTTTTTGTAGAAGGAAGCTCCAGTATCGCAAAACGACTGAAAGTTCCGCCGATCATCATCGGCCTTACCATCGTGGCAATGGGAACATCTCTTCCGGAAACGGCAGTCAGTGTCACTGCGTCACTGGTCAATAACAATGAACTTGCGGTCAGTAACGTGGTAGGTTCCAATATTTTTAACCTGATGGTAGTTGTTGGAGTCTGTTCCATTCTGACCCCGATCCTGGTGCAGAAGGAAACCATTAAGAGAGATATTCCTTTTTCCATGATCTGTGCGTTCCTCCTTCTGGGGCTTGGAATCCTGGCAGTGGGAGATAAGAGCGGAATGACACTTGGCCATCTGGATGGAATGATCCTGCTGGGATTTTTTGCAGGCTATATTGTGGCAATGATCCAAAGTGCCATGAAAGCCAGAGCAGCAGGAAAAAATGTGGAGATCGAAGGAATTGAAGAACTGGAAGAAGAAATCGGCATCCTTTCCTGGCTGAAGAGTATTCTCTTTATCGTTGGAGGCGCGCTTGCCATTGCTTTTGGCGGAGATCTTACCGTAGATGCTGCCAGCCGCATCGCCATTGATCTGGGAATGAGCCAGACACTGGTGGGACTTACCATTGTTTCCATCGGAACCTCCCTTCCGGAGCTTGTGACATCCGTGGTTGCAGCCAGAAAGAATGAAGTGGATATGGCAGTGGGAAATGCAGTAGGTTCCAATATTTTCAATATCCTGATGGTCCTTGGAATTGCGTCTGCCATCAATCCGGTGGCACTGATCCGGGAGAACATTATCGATATTGTGATATTGATCGTATTTTCCCTGATCGTGTGGATCTATGCCGCAACGAAGCGTAAGATCAGCCGGAAAGAGGGAATTTCCATGGTGTGCCTGTATCTGATCTATGCGGGGTATATTATCTGGAGATAGCTGTCATGGAAGAAATTTTTCAGTATTATACCTACGAACAGTTTTGAGACCTATATAGCAGGTAAGAGATAAGATTGTAAAGATTCAAAATTGAAAGAAAGTATGGATAATTGTGAAGTACTCCGTTCAGCATTCTTGCAGGTGGATGTGAAATATAAGAAATATATAGGGAAGCTCTTTTTATCCGGAAGAGCTTCCCCTTTTTTGGTGGCACCCGGAAATGCTATAAGTAATAGGAAGAATATAAGAGTGAAAATTACATATAAATATAATGATAACGTAAATTGACAATATAAATAAAAATAGGTTATTATGTAGATAACAAAATATAACTATTAAAATTAAAATACGTTATAAGGAGGATAACAATGTTATACGAGTATTTGTGTTCAAACTATAAGCCGAATGAACCTATTTTTGTTGCGGATGTTAGTCTTCCAGTTTCAAATGTAAATCTTCGTCAGATGTTTAAAATACTGTGCGATTCTGGAAAGATCAGGCGATTTGATACAGGCGTTTACTATATTCCAAAGGAGAGTCGATTAAAAGGGGGGGTTCCCCTTGGAGCAGATACTGTGGCGAGATATAAATATATATCGCGAAATGGAAGAGTTGATGGATATTATTCAGGATATACTTTTGCAAATCAGCTGGGTGTTACTACACAGGTGCCATATATGGTGGAAATTGTATCAAATAATGCCAGTGCCAGGGTACGGGAGGTAAATCTGCATGGAAGAAGAGTTCTTCTCCGTAAAGCAAGAGTTCTGGTAACAAAGGAAAATTACCGGATATTACAGTTTTTAGATTTTCTGAAAGATATAGATCAGTATGCAGATGAAAATGACAAGATATTGTCCGATCGTATTAGGAAATATGTTGTTGATGTACAAATTAAAAAAACAGAAATAGATTGTTATATTAAACAATATCCGGATAGAATTTATCGATATATATATGAGATGAGGTTGTATGATGTTTTTGCATAACGATGAAGAACTTTTTAAAGATGTAATCATAGCTGCATCTGTTGATCAAAAGCGTTCGGTAGCAATCGTAGAAAAAGACTATTATGTTACGATGATATTAAAACTTCTGGCGCAGGTTGAGCCTGGATGTGTTTTTAAAGGTGGAACTTCACTATCTAAGTGTCATCATGTGATTGATCGATTTTCAGAAGATATTGATATTACTTTTTCAAATACATTGACACAAAAGGTGGAATTGACGTTATGCAGGTAGATGAACTTTTACCCTACCTAAGAGAAAACCAGGAAACCCTAATCCAGGAGATAAGGAATGGGAAATATAAACCCAATCCGGTTCGCAGGGTAGAGATACCCAAGGAAACAAAAGGCGAGTTCCGAAAACTAGGAGTTCCTACAGTTGTTGACAGAGTTGTTCAACAGGCAATTGCACAGGAACTCTCGCCAATCTTCGAGGAACAGTTTTCGGAGAATAGTTTTGGTTTCAGACCAAAAAGAGGAGCGCATGATGCGCTCAGACAATGCCAAAAGAATGTAAATGATGGCTATGTCTATGTGGTAGATATGGACTTGGAAAAGTTCTTTGACACAGTATGCCAGAGCAAACTCATTGAGGTATTATCACGAACCGTCAAAGATGGAAGAGTGATTTCATTGATACACAAATATCTAAACGCAGGTGTTGTGGCAAATGGAAAGTTTGAGCGTACAGAAGTCGGAATGCCACAAGGTGGACCATTAAGTCCGTTACTTAGCAACATAATGCTTAATGAGTTAGACAAGGAGCTGGAAAGCAGAGGGCACAGATTTGTCCGTTATGCAGACGACTGTATGATTTTCTGTAAAAGCAGAAAAAGTGCAGAAAGAACTTTGGAAAATATCATTCCGTTTATAGAAGGAAAACTTTTCCTAAAAGTAAACAGGAAGAAAACAAAGGTGGCTCATATCAGCAAGGTCAAATATCTAGGCTACACCTATTACAGATATGAAGGGACTACTAAAAGAAACTGACGAATGGGCAAGGCGTAGAATCAGGGCGGTCTACTGGAAACAATGGAAGAAAATCAAAACGAAGTACCGAATGTTAAAAGCATTGGGAATGGAACATTGGAAAGCAAAGGAACTTGCATGTAGTAGAAAAGGTTATTGGAGAATGGCAAAAGTTTTGAACCAAATCTTTTCAAAGAAAATAATAGCCAAGCTAGGATACAGCTCCATGCTTGACTATTATCTAGTAGTCTGTGAAAACTAAAGAACCGCCGTATACGGAACCGTACGTACGGTGGTGTGGGAGGACGGTAAATAAAATAATTATTTACCTCCTACCCGATCATAGAAATGTTTTTCACGTGGATTCATCTGGTTTCAGAAGAACAGTCTTTTTTCTGGGGGTGATGCGGTGTCATATCATCGCTGTCTGTCATCAGATATTTCCGGATAGCGAAAAGAATGGCGATACCGACGATCCCGATCAGTGTCTGCGTCGGATTGAGATGTTCCACAACCATCTGCCTTGCTGTCGCAAAAAGCAGGACTTCAACAACGGTCTGGGCGGAATGGCGGCAGAGCATTTTTACAAACTCCACACCAACTACAAGGGAGAGAGCCTGTGACAGGAAACTGGTAAAAAAACTGGTATCCATATCCATGACGGAGGTACCGGCAGTTGTAAGGATCAGCCGGAGTCCGGCCAGGGCGATCACGACAAGGATCACGATGGACAGCACGACCTCTGTGTAGCGGGCTACGTTGTAGATCAGTTCATTGAAATGTTTGCGGATCTTGTGATTGATGGCAGTTCTGTCTTTCATAGGTGATTATCCTTTCTTTTTTGAAGCAACCGGATGGTCGATGAAACGGGTTGCAAAATATCCGAATGCGCAGGTGATCACGATCATACATGGCAAAAACAGCCAGAAGCGCTGCTGGCTCATGGTGTTGAACCATGGAGCATTGGCCTGAAGGATCATAATGACAGGCATATGCCACAGGTAGATTCCGTATTGGTTTCGCGCCACGAAGTACAGTGGGCGAAGAATCCCGAAATTCATTTCCGGCAGGATGGAAAAGCCCACGAGCAGTATTCCAAGCAAAACCGCAAGAATGGAATGAGCCGGATAACCAGTCGGAGCCGTTCCGTAAAGGCCGTGGTTGTGATAGTAAAAAATCCATGCCAGGATCAGTATGGTACTTGCGAGAGAAACAGGAAGTCCAAGTGTAAGACGCTTTTCCTGTATACGGTTTCCGGCATGTTTCCAGAATGCGGCAGCCGCCATGCCCAGTACAAAATTATCCAGTGCGGTGAATACCTGACGCTCATATACGAAATATACGGAGGTATCGGAAATTCCGGAAGCATGGAGATACCGGACAACTGCAAACCGGCAGATAACGGTAAACAGAATGGACACAATGGCAGATACAAGCCAGTTTTTCCGGACGGCTTTATAAAGGAACGGGGCGATCAGATAAAACTGAAAGATCACACCCATCGTCCACAGTGCTCCATTGATGGAACCGTGTGTCACCGGGGAAAAATTCTCCGTAAAGGTGTAATAGGCAAGGATATGCCGAAACCCTTCATTGCTGAACATCTGTGTTGACATAAAAATCAGAAGAACTGTAACGCAGACGTAATACTGAGGCATGATACGGATGCAGCGTTTTTTCATAAAAGCCCGCCAGCCAGGGAGACAGCCTCTTTCTTCCGAAGAAGAGAGGGAAAGATAGATCCCATATCCGCTGAGCAGGAAAAACAGAGTCACGCCCACTTCGCCTCCAAGTGTCAGGATCGTGTGAATGGCTGTATGTGCCTGCCACGGCTGCCCGGACAGAACATAGCAGTGGTACAGCATAATGTAGAGGATCGCTCCTGCCCGGAGCAGATCGATGTTTTTAATACGTTTCATGATGATTCCTTTCAAAATAAATATGTTTGCCCTGCAATCTGACAGGACAAACAGAGATAGATTCAGTATATCATGAACCGGTGGGAATGCAAAGGGAAAACACCGGGCAGAAAGCAATTACGGTAAGGTTGCGGATATTTTTCCGGACTGATATAATCAGGTGGGAGGAAAAGACAATGATAAACTGTTTATTTGTGGGAATGGGAGGCTTTATAGGTTCTGTGTGCAGATATCTTCTGGGATTACTGCCAGTGGAAAACAGTCAGGGATTTCCGGTAAAAACATTGATCATAAATGTAACAGGCGCATTTGTAATTGGGATTGTTGCTGCAGCCGCGGCAAAAAATACGTCTCTGGATCCAGGACTCGTACTGTTTCTAAAAGTGGGAATCTGTGGCGGGTTTACCACATTTTCTACTTTTGCATATGAGACAGGGATTATGATGGAAAAAGGTCAGATTGGCCTGGCGCTTCTTTATGTGATTTTAAGTGCAGTTTTTGGCGTGCTGGCTGTTTTTGCCGGACAGATGCTTGTAAAATAAGGATGAAACAAAGGTGTGAAATGAAAGATCAGGAGGAAACGGAAAACATGGAAGAACCAAGAATTGACAAAACCATCTATACGGGAAGACCGGAAAATACGGAAGGACGCCTGGAGAAAGAAATCGCAGTGTACGATTTTCTGGACAGTCTGGGAATTGAATATAAGAGGGTAGATCATGAGGCGTTGATGACTATGGAAGCCTGTGAGGAAGTGGATCATCTTCTGGAAGCGAAAATATGCAAAAATCTGTTTTTGTGCAACCGTCAGAAAACGGATTTTTATCTTTTGCTGATGCCGGGGGAGAAGCCGTTTAAAACGAAATTCCTGTCCAAACAGATCGGAACAGCCAGACTTTCTTTTGCAGATGGAGAGCAGATGGAGGAATATCTCAACATTACACCGGGGTCATTAAGTCTTATGGGACTGATCTTTGACAGGGAAAAAAGAGTGCACCTGGTGATCGACAGGGAAGTTCTGGATGAGGAATACTTCGGATGCCATCCGTGTATCAATACATCCACTCTGTTAATGAAAACCAGTGATGTAAAAGAAAAAATCCTGCCGGCGCTGAACCACGAATATCAGGTGGTAGAGCTGCCGACAGAGTAAAGATCCAAAGATCAGCGTATAGGAGAAAAGTCCTTTTTATTGGACTCTGCAATGATGTAATGTGGACGGTTTTTAACTTCCATATAGGTTTTTGCTATGTACTGTCCCATAATGCCAAGACAGAAAAGCTGCAGTCCGCCGATGAAAATGATCACGCAGATGATGGAGGCCCATCCGTCAACCGGATCATCAAATATCAGCTTACGCAGTACGATAACGATCAGAGCCAGGAAGGAAACACCAGTCATGCTGGTTCCGAACCAGGAAGCAATGGTCAGCGGTGCCTGTGAGAAATTAATGATCCCACTGATGGCATATTTAAACAGCTTCCAGAAATTCCATTTGGTCTCGCCGGCAACACGTTCGATATTTTTGTACGGGAGCCAGAGGGTTTTGAAACCGATCCATCCGAAGATTCCCTTGGAAAAACGGTTATATTCGCTCATGGAGACGATGGCATCTACCATACTGCGCTTCATCAGACGGAAATCTCTGGCACCGTCCACGATATCCGCATCAGAGATCTTGTTAATAAGCTGATAGAATTTCCGGGCAAAAAAACTTCGAATGGGTGGTTCGCCATCGCGGCTGACACGCCTGGTGGCAACGCTGTCATATTCTCCGGATTCCAGTTTCTCCAGCATTTCCGGAAGGAGCGATGGCGGATCCTGCAGGTCAGCGTCCATGACCGCAACGTAATCACCACGGGCATTGCAGAAGCCTGCATACATGGCTGCTTCCTTTCCGAAGTTTCTGGAAAAAGAAAGATAGATCACATGAGGATCTTTTTCTGAAAGTTCTTTTAAAATCGCAAGGGTTCTGTCTCTGGAACCGTCATTCACAAAAATAAGTTCATAATCGCAGTTCATTTTCTGAAGAACAGAAGTCGCTTCCGGGTAAAAAAGCGGAAGGGATTCTTCTTCGTTAAAACATGGTATAATCAAAGAAATCATTTTTCTAACCTCCGTTTCTTATTTTCTATCAAAGTCATGGTAATTGTCAACAGAATTCCCAAAATGGAAATTACAGCTCCAACACGAAGCATAGGACATACATACCTCATTTCGATGGTATTGTCTCCCTTTTTCAGTGGAAGAGAGTACAGGCAGTTATCAATGAGATTATAAGAGGTCTTTTTTCCGTTTATGTAAATCTGCCATCCCCGGTCATAGGGAACAGAAAGATACAGGGAATGGTGATCGTCCGTAACATTATGACATACGGCGCGGATATAGCCATTTTTTACAGAGAGTTTATCTGGCTGACCGGAAGAAATTTTGCGGGTAATACGGGAAAGGGTATCCAGATTCAGACCGTAAAACTGTTCACCATCAGGGTGTATGCTGTAACCTTCAGCAGACTTGATGGATACGGATGCAGTCCGCGCATTTTGCCTGGAAGGAATGTAAAACAAAGAGGGAGCAAGCCACCAGGAATACCGGGTGGTATAGGTTTTGTTTACAGTGAGCATGGCCCGGTCCATAACTGTATCCCAGGGAATGTTTCCATAGAAAGCATAATTCCCCTGTTTCAGATCAACAGAGTAGATCTGAGGAGTACCTTTTTGGGAATTGCCTATGGAAGTTCTTCTGTAATGAAGAGGTTCGTAGATGGAGATATCCTGTCCGTATAAAATGCTGTAAAGATAATTCTGATATTCAAACGGATTTTCCGGGTCTGTATTTGTTTTTTTCTCTGTAAGATCAGGATGGTGATCTGGATAGATCAGGGCAAAAGGAAGCGCATAGGGATTCCTATATGCCTTTTTTCTACCTTTGCTTTTTATGGAAGAAATTTTCTGCAGTCCGTTGATCCGATAAGGGGATAAAATATATTTTACGCCAAGAAGAGAATCCGCACCAATGATGGAAGCATTGGTAATGTTCATGTTTTCTCCACATTTGTGATAACCCAGATGCTCCAGAAAATCTCGTTGGTTGTCATCCGGGGAAGAAGTATAACCTGCGATAGAACGGTAATTGAATCCAAAAGCTTCATCATAATTGGCAGTGGTAAGGCTTTTCAGCATTTTTCGGGAGGTTGTCTGGGAAATCCGGTAAATTCCGGAATCTTTTTTTCGGATAGTATCAATGAGGTTTCGGGTATTCATGGAATAAGAACGGTACTTTGCATCATCGGAAACGTGATAAGTGTTCATCAGGAGCTGGGTATTATAAGCGGTCTGACCCAGAAAAAGAGCCACAGCCGCAAGAAATGAGAGCTGCTTGTAAAGTCTGTGCCGCTGTCTGCAGGATAGCAGAAGCAAAGAAAAAACAACTCCGGTAAGTAAAGCCGCCAGTATGATGAGTACGGTTTCCTGAAGTGATTTTCTGTCTGTAAGCCTGCAGCGAAGTAAAAACATCAAAAGTGCAAAAATAAGACTGCTTTTTACCAGAATACAGGTATTTTCCTGTTCCAGGACTGTAAGGTAGAAAACAGCGGCCACAAAGAGAATGCCGAAAATATTTATATAAGAATAGCGGTACCAGTAACTGCTGACATTTTTAAACAGTGAAAAGACAGTATAAAAAGGAAACCAGTAGATCAGAAGGATGGAAAGAAAAGTAAAACATCCAAAGATCAGTTTCTGTTTTCGGGATATTTTTTTCGACAGAAACAGAGCGATCAGACCGAGGATGGCAAAAGTTCCGCAGAAAAGGGAGACGCAGCCATAAACGCTTGTGGAGCCAAAAACATAATTGGATAACGCGGTAAGGATATTTCCGGTAAAACTGAAATTTTTAAGGCAGTAAAGATCCAGTTGTCCGCGGTTGGAATTGCGCATGGCAGATATTGTAGGCAGAAAGAGAATACAGCTGCACAGAACACCGGAAAACATGGAAAATATATAGTACAATATGGACTTTAGACAGCTTTTCAATACTTTTTTGGAAAACGGCAGGGATGTTGCATAAAGGCATAGTTCCAGAAAAAGCCAGATCCCGGAGAAGAGGCAGTTGATACCTCCGGTGTACCAGTTGAAAAGAATGGACAGGGCCACTGGAACTGCCAGTTTCCATGCTGTTTTTTCGCAGACCATATGGTATACGCCAAGAAGGATCAGTGGAAGCATATAAACGCCATCCAGCCACATCAGATTACAGCTTTGTGCAATAGAATACTGACAGAGACCGTAACTGACAGAAAGAATTACCATGGAAAAATTTTTTATGGAAGTATTGCCGGCGGAAAAATGTTTGTGAAAACGGCCGGTCAGAAACCAGCAAAAAGTAAAGGAAGCTGTGGAAAGCTTCAGCATTACAAGTACATCAAAAAAAGCATGAAGCTGTGTCTTTTTGAAAAATACACAGAGCAGCATGAACGGAGAGGTCAGATAGTAACTGAAAACGCCGATATTATTGCCGCCCAGAGTTTTGCTGAAGGTGTAGGTGATATTGTTTTTTCCCGAGAGAACATCCTTGAAATAGGAATAGAAATCCAGATATTGGACACTGGCATCGTGGGAAGCCATGGAATTTCCACCGAAAGGTGCGTATCCATAATGCCAGAATAAAATCAGCATCAGCAGAAAAGTGATAGAAAAAGAATAAATGCAAAGGTATCGGTTTTGTTTTTTCATGAATGTTGTACTCCTAACTTATGTCGTAAAACTACCGGTAACAAAATTTTTTCTTATTGTACCATATCTGTTCTACATGTCCAGTATTTATAAATTTATATTTTTCTTGCGTTGTAATGAATTTATGCTACACTGAAAGAAATCAAAGAAAGCGTAAAAGGTAAAGAGGTGTAGTATGCTGGAAAAATTTAACAGTTTTATAGAGAAATGGATGGCTTTTGTGACACCGGTGTGTCTCCTTATGGGAGTACTCTTTCCAGATATTGCGAAGCATGGTGTTCCGTATGTAACGTATGCGTTTGCGTTTATGACTTTTATCGGAGCGTTGAAATCCAGGTTTCGGGATGTTGCGGATGTGTTTAAACGACCGCTTCTTCTGATCCTGATGCTTTTTGTCCTTCATGTGCTGGTACCTGTGATTGCCTGCGGGATCGGACATCTGCTGTTCCCCGGAAATGCCAATTATATCACAGGAATGGTGCTGGAGTTTTCCGTGCCGACGGCTGTGATCAGTCTGATGTGGGTATCGATTTATAATGGTAACAGTCCCCTTTCTCTTTCGCTGGTGGTTATCGACACGATACTGGCACCTTTTCTCATACCTGCTGCATTGAAAATCCTGGTAGGCTCCAGTGTGAAAATGGATACGATGGGTATGATGAAGGAACTGGTATTTATGATCGCACTTCCGGCGGTACTTGCCATGTGCCTCAATGAAGTCAGCCATGGAAAAGTCATGGAGACCTGGCCGAAAAAACTGGCACCTTTTTCAAAAATGTGTCTGATCTTTGTGGTGACTTCCAATTCATCCAAGGTTTCACCATATATGAAACACCTGAATGGAGAAAGACTGGAAGTGGCAGTGACGATCCTTGTATTGGCAGCTGGCGGATATGCGATCGGCTGGCTTATTGCTATTTTTACAAAGCAGAATAAGCAGTCCACAGTTTCCATGATCTATGGTTCCGGTATGCGTAACATCAGTGCGGGAGCAGTGATCGCGGGGGCGTATTTTCCGGCGGAAGTACTGTTCCCCGTTATGATCGGTACTTTATTCCAGCAGATCCTGGCAGCTTTTTACGGAAGCCTTGTCCGCCATGTACAGACAGCTCAACGAAAAAAAGAAAAGGGGGATGGGTATGGAGTTTCAGCATGAACTGATCATTCCCAATGAGGGACTTCCGTTTAAACTTTTTCTTTTTGAAGGCAGAAACGGAAATTATGTCAGAGAAAAACACTGGCACACGTCCATAGAGATTTTTACGGTAATGGAGGGGAGTCTTTCTTTCTATATTGATGAGGTGGAATATCCGCTGAAGGCAGGAGAATTTCTGATCATCAATTCCAATGAGGTACATTCTATCCAGGCACCGTTTCGTAATGAGACGATCGTACTTCAGATCCCATTGAAGCAATTTGAAGATTATTTTACAGCTCAGAGATTTATCCGGTTTCGCAGGGCAGACGCAGGGCGGAATGAGTATGGTTATGGGCACGAAAGAAATCACAGCGGGAATATCCGTTTAAATTTTGGGACAATGGGACAAACGGAAGCAGCAGATCCGTCAGAGACTGACCGGAAGATGGTTTCCCTGATCCAGGAATTGTACCGGGTATATATGTCGCGGGAAACAGGCTATGAATTCCGCACCAGGGCAGTATTCTATGAAATTCTTTATCTTATGGTTTCTACATACAGGGAAACGCAGGTGGAGGAAAGTGAGCTGAAAACCAGCCGGAGACTGGATGCTTTGTCAAAAATAACCACTTACATGCGGGAACACTACAAAGAAGATCTCAGACTTTCCGGACTTGCTTCCATGTTCGGATATTCAGATGCATATCTGTCAAGAATGTTCCGTAAGTATGCGAAGGTCAATTTTAAGACATATTTGCAGGATATCCGCATGGCATACGCTTATAAGGAACTTCTCAATACAGATCATACGATCAGTTCCATTGCGCTTGATAATGGATTTGCAAGCAGCAGGGCTTTTTCCAAGGAATTTGTAAAGCGCTATGGGATCCTGCCCGGAAAGGTGGAACGTCAGATCCATTAAAATGTCAAAAAAGTGCTATGAATGAGACAAGAAAAACGGCGAAAAGCATACCACGATATGGTATGCTTTTTTCAGTTCAAAACGAAACAGTAACTCTATAAGGAGGCTAAAAACGTGAAAATTCAGAAAGTAACAGATCCGGCTTTCCGTAAATATGGAAAAGTTCTGGAAGGATACAATTTCAGTGCGCTTCTGAAAGAAATGAAACACACACCGGTTCCGGAAGATGTGGTATATGTTCCGTCTGTGGAGGAACTGGAAGCTCTTGAGGTGGAGAAGGATCTCAGAAACAGAGCTTTTGGAGGCTTACCTGTCGAGATCGGATACTGCAACGGTCATAACAAAAAACTGAATGCTGTAGAGTATCACCGAAATTCCGAGATCAATGTGGCAGTGACAGATCTGGTGCTTCTTATCGGACATCAGCAGGATGTGGAACCGGATTTTACATATGATACCTCTAAGATCGAGGCATTTCTTGTACCGGCAGGAACCGGGATCGAAGTTTACGCCACAACGCTTCATTATGCACCATGTCATGTAAATGAGAGTGGATTTCAGTGTGTAGTTGTTCTTCCAAGAGGAACCAACACAGAGATTGATTTCCCGATGCCAAAAGACGGCGAGGACGGTCTGATGACAGCCAAGAATAAATGGCTCATCGCTCATGAAGATGCGAAGATCGAGGGTGCGTTCAATGGCCTGAAAGGTGAGAATATCACCATCGACTGAAGATCCCTCAGGAAAATGCAGTGCAGCGGATATGGATTGAAAATATCTGCCCGATATAAAAATGCTCAATGATATTGCCGGTGGAGATCTGCCGGATATAAAAAAGGAGAATGAAGATTATGAACAACATGCCAGAAGTTAAAGTCGGAATCGTTGCAGTCAGCAGAGATTGTTTCCCGGAAAGCCTTTCCGTAAACAGAAGAAAAGCTCTTGTAGATGCTTACACAAAGAAATACGATGCAAAAGATATCTATGAGTGTCCGGTCTGTATCGTAGAGAGTGAGATCCATATGGTCCAGGCTCTTGAAGATATCAAAAAAGCAGGATGTAATGCACTTTGCGTATATCTTGGAAACTTCGGACCGGAGATTTCCGAGACACTTCTTGCAAAACATTTCGAAGGACCGAAGATGTTCATCGCAGCAGCAGAGGAAACACAGGATAATCTTTGCCAGGGACGTGGAGATGCTTACTGCGGTATGCTGAACGCAAGCTACAACCTGCAGCTTCGTAACGTAAAAGCATATATTCCGGAGTATCCGGTAGGTGATGCAGAGGACTGTGCAGATATGATCCACGATTTCCTTCCGATCGCAAGAGCTATCGAGGGATTAAGCAACCTGAAGATCATCAGCTTCGGACCACGTCCTACAAACTTCCTTGCATGCAACGCACCGATCAAACAGCTTTATAATCTTGGAGTTGAGATTGAAGAGAACTCTGAACTGGATCTTTTTGAGGCGTTCAATAATCATGCAGGGGATGAGAGAATCCCTGAGATTGCAAAAGAGATGGAAGAAGAGCTTGGTGCAGGAAACAAGAAACCGGAGATCCTTCCGAAACTTGCACAGTATGAACTGACTCTGAAAGACTGGGTAAGAGATCACAAAGGATATCGTAAATATGTAACACTGACAGGAAAATGCTGGCCGGCATTCCAGACACAGTTCGGATTTGTTCCATGTTATGTAAATAGCCGCCTGACAGCACAGGGCATTCCGGTATCCTGTGAGGTTGATATCTACGGAACCTTAAGTGAGTTCATCGGACAGGTTGTAAGTGATGATATTGTTACACTCCTTGATATCAACAACTCCGTACCGAAGGATATGTACAAAGAGTCCATCGAAGGAAAATTTGACTATACACTTCAGGATACTTTCATGGGATTCCACTGTGGAAATACCGCATCCAGCAAGCTTGCTTTCTGTGAGATGAAATATCAGATGATCATGGCAAGATCTCTTCCGATCGAGGTTACAAACGGAACACTTGAGGGAGATATCAAACCAGGAGATATCACATTCTATCGTCTGCAGAGCACTGCGGATAACAAGCTTCGTGCTTATATCGCACATGGAGAGGTTCTTCCTGTTGCAACACGTTCCTTTGGAGCAATCGGAGTATTTGCAATTCCGGAGATGGGACGTTTCTACCGTCACGTGCTGATCGAGGGAGGCTTCCCGCATCACGGCGCAGTAGCATTCGGACATCATGGAAAAGCTCTCTTCGAAGTATTCAAATATATTGGTGTACCGGTTGAGGAAATCGGTTATAATCAGCCGGCAGGTGTAAGATATCCTACAGAGAATCCATGGAAATAATTCAGTAAGACATAAAATTAACCAAATCAAGTAGCGAAGTGGATTGCGAATATCCGCTTGACTATAATTCGGAAACCGCGAACTCTCAGGCGTGCAGACGCTGCGAACTGAGAGTCGCGGTTTCTGTATTTACAGGAGGAAAAATTACTATGTATTATATTGGCGTTGATCTTGGAACTTCAGCTGTAAAACTTCTTCTTATGGAAGAATCCGGAAAGATCTGCAACATCGTATCCAAAGAATATCCACTGTTTTTTCCACATCCGGGCTGGTCTGAGCAGAATCCGGAAGACTGGTTCACGGAGAGTATGGAAGGAATCAAAGAGCTTACAGAGGGAATTGACCGCAGGGAAGTAGCTGGAATCGGTTTTGGCGGTCAGATGCATGGTCTGGTAACTCTGGATAAAGACGACAACGTGATCCGCCCGGCGATCCTCTGGAACGACGGCCGTACCGGTGAGGAAACAGAATATCTGAATACTGTGATCGGAAAAGATAAACTTTCCCAGTACACTGCAAACATCGCTTTTGCAGGATTTACTGCACCGAAGATCCTCTGGATGCAGAAAAATGAGCCTGAGAATTTCAAAAAAGTTGTAAAGATCATGCTTCCAAAAGATTATCTTGCATATCGTTTAAGCGGATCTTTCTGCACAGATGTATCGGATGCTTCCGGTATGCTTCTTCTGGATGTGAAAAACCGCTGCTGGTCAAAAGAAATGCTTGAGATCTGCCATATCACAGAGGAACAGCTTCCGAAGCTGTATGAAAGTTGGCAGGTAGTTGGCACTCTGAAACCGGAAGTGGCAAAAGAGCTTGGTTTCTCTGAAGATGTGAAAGTCGTAGCTGGTGCGGGCGACAATGCAGCAGCTGCTGTCGGAACAGGAACTGTTGGTGACGGACAGTGTAATATTTCCCTTGGAACATCCGGCACGATCTTTATTTCCAGCAAAGAGTTCGGTGTGGATGAGAATAATGCCCTTCATTCTTTTGATCATGCAGATGGAAGTTATCATCTTATGGGATGCATGTTAAGCGCTGCTTCCTGTAACAAATGGTGGTCTGAGGAGATCCTCAAGACGAAGGATTTCGTGGCAGAACAGGCACCGATCCAGAAGCTTGGCGAGAATCAGGTATTCTTCCTTCCATACCTCATGGGAGAAAGATCTCCGCATAACAACCCGGATGCAAGAGGCGTATTCTTCGGAATGTCCATGGATACCACAAGAGCAGATATGACACAGGCGGTTCTGGAAGGTGTTGCATTTGGCCTTCGTGATTCCCTTGAGGTAGCGAGAAGCCTTGGTATCAACATTGAACGGACCAAGATCTGTGGCGGCGGAGCCAAGAGTCCTCTCTGGAAAAAGATCATTGCCAATGTAATGGATCTGAAAGTGGATGTACCTGAGAACGAGG
Source organism: Blautia sp. MSK.20.85 (assembly GCF_013317245.1). Classification (NCBI taxonomy): domain Bacteria; kingdom Bacillati; phylum Bacillota; class Clostridia; order Lachnospirales; family Lachnospiraceae; genus Blautia; species Blautia sp. MSK.20.85. The sequence continues at coordinate 221,308 of NZ_JAAIUN010000001.1, read as the reverse complement.
AAGGCCCGTCCATGGGTGGTGCAATGCTGGCGGCCGTAGGATGCGGGGCATATCCGGATGTGGAAACCATCTGCAAAAAAATGGTAAAAGTTGTAGATACTGTAGAACCGGATCCGGAACTGGTTGCGAAATATGAAGAGAAATATCAGAAATTCCGTAAACTTTATCCAACTATGAAAGAGCTGTTTTGATTTATGGCTGTGAAACTGATCGCAAGCGATCTGGATGGAACTCTTCTACGAAATGACAAGTCGATATCAGAGGAAACAGGTAAGGCACTGGAGAAGGCCAGAGAAGCAGGGATATATTTTGTTCCGTCCACCGGGCGTGCCCTGGAGGCTGTTCCCGTGGAAGTGATGGCACTTCCGGGAGTGGAATATGTGATCACTTCCAATGGCGCTGCCGTGTATTCGGTTTCCGGAGGTACCAGGATCTATGAAAGTCTGGTTCCGGCAGAAGCAGTAGATGCGCTTCTTGAGATTTCCATGCCTGAGAATATGACAATTGAAGTGTTCGTGAAGGGAATTCCGTATACAGCATCCGATCATGTGAAAGATCCCGCCAGATACGGAGCCACCGCGTTTGGCATCGGTTATGTGAAAAAAACGCGCCATCCTGTGGAAAACATCCGGAAATTTGTGAAAGAAAACAGAGAACATGTGGACAGTTTTGATTTTGTATGTGGAGATCCACAGGCTTTAGACACCGTGAAAAAGGAAGTCCGGGAAAAGATTCCGGGAGTTTATGTGACTTCATCCGTTTCCCATCTTCTTGAGATCGGAAATGCGGAGGCCGGTAAAGGAAAAACACTGCTGAAGCTTCTGAAACTTCTGGAGATTTCCCCGGAAGAAGCGATGGCGTTTGGAGATGCGGACAATGACCTGGATATGATCCGGTCTGTAAAGTATGGGATCGCAATGAAGAATGCAACGGAACATCTGAAAGAGGCTGCGTACCATATAACGGACAGTAATGAAGAGGATGGCGTTGCCAAAGAGATATACAGAATGATATAAGAACTGGAAAAAGATGCTGCTTTGACGGATATGGTATAAAAGCAGCATCTTTTTTGTGCTTTGTGAAGGCGAGCGGGGATCAGCGCAGCTGTTTTTTTCTGTATTGTCTTGGAGTACATCCTTTGATCTTTGTAAATACTTTGGTGTAATAATTAGAGTCCGAAAAACCGGACAGTAATCCGGCTTCCGTTATGGAACAGGAAGAATCTTCCAGGTATTCCAGGCTGCGTTCAATGCGATATTCCTGAATGTATCCGAAAAGAGTAATATTCATACACTTTTTGAAAAGCCGGCTGCACTCGCTGGGGCTCAGGTGGATGAGTTCCGCAATATCCTCCAGCTGGATCTTTTCGGAATAGTGTTCTGCAATATAGGACATGATGCGGCGGATGCGGCGGTAATTTTCTTCATCCTGTCCGGAAGGGGCGGAAGCCTGGGACAGTGTGTTGGCGCACAGAAGCTTCCAGAAGTGCTGCAGTCGGGCAATGATCTCAAATTCATACATCGGTTTTCGCTGGCTGTCAAGGGCAATGATCTGCCGGATATCTTCCACGGCATCCTGATGCCATTTCATGGAAAGATCCAGAGGAACTGCAGAGAGAGAAAAACTCCGCAGGATCGGTTCTGTGTATTTCTGGAAGAGGATACTTCCGGGGAAACCATAGATCAGTTTGGGATCAAAGGTGACAGGGATATACTGACAGTCCTGATTATGGTACATGTAACCGGCGTGAAGGGCGTTGGCATTGCCGAAAAGCACCTGCCCCTCTTTCAGGTGAAAGGTGTTCTGATTGACTTTATAAAGCATTTCGCCTTTATGGATATAAGTAAGTTCGATCTCCGGATGCCAGTGCCAGAGAAAGGAGCCGGTTTCGTAACCGGAAAGCCGTTCGTAGCTTACCAGAAACGGAAAAGCGCTGTCACCGTGCTTCTTCAGTTCTTTTCCCGCGTTATTTGTGATGATCTGCATAGATGTGGCCTCCTTTCATAAAAATGCCGGGATCCGGTCAGTCCCCCGTTGGGATAACGAGATCTGTCGGGGTATATTTTAACAGAAAGGGAAAAAGAAAGCCAGTATCTTGCAGACCACAAAATAATACGGTTTTTACACAAAATCTTTATGGACAGAAGTGACAGGGCTGTTATAATAAAGGTACAGAAAACGTGACGGGACAGATCACCGGAAATCAGGGGCGAAGGCTCTGACGGCGGCCGGATATACGAAAACCGTGCAGCAGGAAGAACAATACCAGAAAAAGCCCGGATCAACATGAAAAACAGGAGGATACGAAAATGGGAACGATCAAAATTCCAGCAGCAGAAGTGCTGAAAAAAATCTATGGTGAGACAGAGGAGAGCAGTGCTCGTTATACAAACCTTGCAGTGAATTTCGAGAAGAAATATCATCACGACAAGGCTGAGTTTTTTACTGCTCCGGGACGTACAGAGATCATTGGCAACCATGTTGACCATAACGGCGGACAGATCATTGCCGCAAGTATTGATCTGGATACTATCGGTGCAGCTTATCCAAACGGAACTAATGTGATCCATATGATCAGTGAAGGTTACAGACAGGAAGTAGTTGTAGACCTTGACAAACTCAGCACAGAAACTTATACAAAAGGTACCGATGCTCTTGTCGCAGGTATTATGGAATATATGAAGAAGAAAGGCTATGCGACAGGTGGTTTTGATGCTTATGTTTCCACAAAGGTTATTGCAGCTGCCGGTGTAAGCTCTTCTGCATCTTTTGAGATGCTGGTATGCGCAATTACCAACTACTTCTTCAACGAAGGAAAACTGGAGTACGGCGAGTATGCGAGGGCCGGCCAGTATGCGGAGAATGTTTACTGGAAAAAAGCTTCCGGTCTGATGGATCAGATGGCATGCGCTGCCGGCGGCCCGATTCTGCTGGATTTCTCTGATAAGGAGAATATCAGCTGCGAGAAGATCGCCTTTTCCTTTGAGGATATGGGATGCAGACTTGTGATCGTAAATACCGGAAAGGGTCATGCAGATCTCAGTGAGGAGTATTCTTCTATTCCTATGGAGATGCGAGAGGCTGCAAAGGCTATGGGTGTGGAGCTTCTTTGCGAGTCCAATATGGAGAATCTTCTTGCTCATGTTAAAGATATCCCGAATGACCGTGCGGTTCTTCGTGCGATGCATTTTTATGAAGAGAACAGACGTGTTGCAGATGCAGTGAAGGCTGTTGAGAATAAAGATGGTGAGGGATTCCTTCGTCTCCTTGAGGAGTCTGGCAATTCTTCCTGGGAGTGGCTGCAGAACTGTTATTCCCTGCAGAACTGTAAGGAACAGAAGATCACACTCAGCCTGGCGCTTACCAAGCTGTTCCTGAATAAGATCGGAGCAGGTATCTGCAGAGTTCATGGCGGTGGTTTTGCAGGTGTTATCATGTGTGTCCTTCCAATTGAGAATGCAGAGGAATATGTGGAGTATATGGCACAGTATGTAGGACGTGAGAATGTTTATCCTATGAATATCAGAAGCACTGGAGCCGTTCACGTTGAGTAACTTGTGATAAATATCGGAAGATCTGCTGAATTTATAAAAAGTCCGGAGTTTGCGGCTTTTGCCGCTGAAACATCCGGACTTTTTTAATAAAAATTTTATGGTTTGTTTCTGATTTGATTTTGCCAGTCATGATATAATGGGGAAAATAAAAGAGAGGTTTGATCATATATATGAGCAGAAGAGAATTTCTGGAGATTTTGAGAAGTCAGCTGTCCGGTCAGATGTCACAGGGAAAAGCTGCCGCACATGTACGTTATTATGAGGATTATATCCAGTCTCAGGTCCATAATGGACGGAGCGAGGAGGAGGTACTTGCAGAACTTGGCGATCCAAGGCTGATCGCAAGGACTCTTATTGATACCGATGACGGAACAGAGGTTTATGATGAGTCCGGGTATACAGAAGAAAGTTATGGAGCAGATGATTATGCAGACAGCAGTGCCGGAAGTACGACCGGCAGGACAAGAAGTTACAAACTGGATCTCAGTACCTGGTATGGAAAAGCAATTGTGATCGCAGTTGCTGTAGTGATCGTGATACTTTTGACAACAGTTTTGGTAGCTGTTGCACCTTTTTTGATAACTTTTGGTGTCATTCTGTACCTGATCTCATGGTTCAGAAAAAGAAAAGCGTAGATACCGGATGATCCGCATAAAATCCGAAAATATTGAAAAGGCCTGTTTGTTAAAAAAATATTTATTGAAAATGACATAAAAAATGCAGATAAACTCTTGAAATATAGTGAAAATTACGGTATAATGCATCACAACAAGCAAAGAGAGTGTCTGAAATGTATAAAACAGACAGTGCCATTGAGAAGAGAGAACGGCAGAAGGAATACATCGAAAGATGTGTTATTTCTGTCGCTTTTTTTATTGGCTTTTGAGAAGAAGGTGATCGTATCAGATTGCCTTGTTAAAACGCTTGCTATTGTGCAAAATATATAAAATGATGCACTATACGATGGAAATAATTATCAAAAGTTAATGAAAAAATATTGAAAAAATCAAATTTAACTGTTGATTATATGTAAAATATGTGCTATCATTTGGTTAAAAGTTGGTAAATATAACAATACATGAATGCAGAGGAGGGTAGCAGGAGGGCATTTTGATATGATACATTGGGGTAAAGCCCGGAAGATATAACGGAAGTATTTTCCGGCAGGATGTGTAAAGGGCAACGTGATCAGAACTGTTGCAGATATGGGGGACCGTAATAACAGGACTGATCAGAAGTACACAAATTTATGAAAAGCAGGTGATATACAATGAAAAGTAAGAAATCTTTTTTCAGGACAGTAGAGCCATATCTCTATCTGATTCCTGTAATGATCCTTTTTATACTGTTTGTATTCTGGCCGTTTGTTAAGACGATTCAGTTAAGTTTTGCCAGAACCACACCTCTTGGTCAGGTGGCACAGTATGTAGGGCTAGACAACTATACGAATATTTTTACAGATGGAACGTTCCTTAACAGTTTGGTGACAACACTGAAATTCTCTGTTATGCGAGTTATCCTTTCTATTGTGCTCGGTTTTATACTGGCGATCATCAGTACAGAGAAGATCAGGGCAAAGGGATTTTTCCGTACTGTATATGCACTTCCGATGGCTATTTCCGCAGCAGCGGCATCTGTAGTGTTCATGTTTATTTTCCACAGCTCTCTGGGTATCCTGAACAAGGCTCTCGGAACTCATATCGGATGGCTGACAGATAAGAAATATGCACTGATCGCAGTTACGATCGTTAGTGTATGGATGGCGATCGGTATGAATTTCATTTACCTTACTGCAGCGATCCAGAGTGTACCGGCTGAACTTTATGAGAGCGTTGCGCTGGATGGAGCGAATTTCTTCCAGAAACACCGCCATGTAACAATCCCGTCAATCTCTCCGACACTGTTCTTCCTTCTTATTATCAACGTTATCAACTCCGTACAGGCGTACGCAGAGTTCAAGATGATGACCCAGGGCGGGCCGGCAGAGAGTACCAACGTTATCGTGTATGAGATTTACCAGGAGGCATTTATCAACAGCCGTTTCGGTGTAGCCTGTGCAGAATCCGTAGTTCTGTTTGTTATTTTGATTATCCTGACTGCACTGCAGTTTAGACTGGAAAAGAAGGTGACCTACTGATGAAAGAAAAACCATATGTAAAAGTGGCGATGTATGCGCTGAATATTATTTTTGCAATTATTATTATCGTTCCTGTTATCTACTGCTTCAATGTTAGTATGATGGATCTGAAAGAGATCTATGGTGGAAAGTTCTGGCCGTCTCATCTGACCATCGAGAACTACACAAGAGCATTCCAGCTGGCACCGTTCTTTACTTTCATTAAGAACTCGCTGATCGTATCCGGTGTCATCACATTTGCTCAGGTTGTTACAGGCGCTCTTGCAGCCTATGCTTTCGCTATGATGGAGTTCAAGGGCAAAAAAGTCCTGTTCTATATCATGCTGGCAACCATGATGATCCCGAGCCAGGCGATCATCATCGCAAACTACCTGACAATCGCTGACTGGGGTATCCGTAATACATACGCAGCTCTGATCCTTCCGAATGCAGCGGCAGCTTTTGCGGTATTTAACATGCGTCAGGCATTCCTGACACTGCCGAAGGAGATCCATGAGGCAGCTGAAATTGATGGATGTACAAACTTTAAATTCTTATATACCATCGGTGTTCCACTTATCAAACCATCACTTGGTGCTCTGATCATTTATGTATTCCTTCAGAGCTGGAACTACTATCTGTGGCCACTGCTTGTAACAGACAGTGTAAATATGAGAACTGTTCAGATCGGTCTTGGTATGCTCCAGGGTGCTGAGGCAACAGACTTCCGACCGGTTATGGCTGGTGCCATGGTTATCCTGATCCCGTCGATCCTGGTATTCATCATTGGACAGAAACAGATGATCAGTGGTCTGACTGCCGGTGCTGTTAAGGGTTGATCTGATGAAATAAGCAGTAGTAAAAACGTTAATTTATCCGGTCTGTATTGGGGCAGACCGGAACCAATATAAAAGGAGGGTTTCTATATGAAAAACAAAAAATGGATGGCGATTCTTTTAGGAGGAATCATGGCAGCATCTCTGGCAGCTCCATGCTCAGTAAGCGCGGCTGACAAAACTACCATCACATTCTGGCATGCAATGGGCGGCACAAACGGAGAGGTGCTTCAGCAGATCGTAGATGATTTCAACGCATCTCAGGATGAGATTGAAATTAAAGCTGAGTATCAGGGAACTTATGATGACACCATCACAAAACTGAAAGCAGCTATGCAGAGTGATTCTGGTCTTCCGGATGTCTGCCAGATGTATGATGTTGGAACAAAATTCATGTATGACAGTGGTTCTGTCATCCCTGTAGAAGATAAATTCGAGTCTACAGGTTATGACAAGAGTTCCGTTATGGACGTTATCAGCAGCTACTATACTGTAGATGGCAAACAGTATGCAATGCCATTCAACGTATCCACACCTATGCTGTATTATAACAAAGATGTATTTGAAGCAGCAGGTCTTGATCCTGAGACACCGCCAACAACTTACGATGAGGTTCTTGAAGACTCCAAGAAAATCGTAGAGAGCGGAGCAGCTCCGGTTGGTTATTCACAGGCTATTTACGGATGGTTTTTTGAACAGCAGCTTGCAGGACTTGGCTTAACATATGGAAATAATGACAATGGACGTACAGAGGCAGTTACAGCTGTTGATTTTGACTCCAACGGTGGTGGCCTGAAAGTATTTGACATGTGGAAAAAACTGTATGATTCCGGATATTTTGAAGATTACGGAACAACAACAGCAGATACCCAGACAGCATTCTTCTCCGGACAGGTTGGCATGATCATCGAGTCTACCGCTATCCTGAAAAATGCAGTTGATTCTTCTCCGTTCGAAGTTGGTACAGGATATCTTCCGAGAATCGAGAAGAATGATGAAGGCGGCGTTATCATCGGTGGTGGTTCTCTGTGGCTTACAGATACAGGAAACGAAGCAAATGAAGATGCAGCTTGGAAATTCATCGAGTACATCACAACTCCTGACGTACAGGCTAAATGGTCCATGGGTACAGGATACTTTGCGATCAACGAGAAAGCTTATGAGACAGATGATATGAAAGCTTACCTCAAAGAGAACCCGAATTTTGAGACTGCTATCAACCAGCTGAAAGATTCTCCTGTAAACGCAAATACAGCAGGTGTTCTCTCCGGTGTACAGACAGAAGCCCGTCTTACATTTAATGAGCTTATGCCTCAGGTATACGAAGGCAAGATCACAACACAGGAAGGTGTTGATCAGCTTGCAGCTTCTGTAAACAAAGCGATCGAGAACTATAACGAATCTATTAAATGATCAGAATGCCCTCTGATCAGTAGATAGAGCAACAGATAGGGATACCGCCGCCAGGCGTCGGTATCCCTGCTGTTTTACATGCTGTGAGACTACAGATAATGTATATCCGGGGTGATCATATGAAAAAACTGTGTAGTGAGACGGACGGAGTAAGTCCGGCTGACTAGACAGCTTTCGAATGGAGTGAGTGTGGCCTGCGGCGTTCGTGCAGGGTAAAATGAAGTGATGCGCGATTGGCGTTATCACCGGCAGAAAATAATGTTACAACAGGAAAGGAGCAAATTTATGGGCGGAATTCTCGGAGCATGTAATGCAATATCGGATTATTTGCACACTTTAAATATGGGATCGACGCTGTTTCGGCTGATTCTTGCGATGTTTCTTGGATGTCTGATCGGTATTGACCGTGGAATGAAGAAGCGTGTGGCAGGTGTAAAAACACATATGATCGTCTGTATGGGGGCAACTCTGGTTATGATGACGGGCGATTTTATCCATGTATATTCTAATGGGGCAGGAATCGGAGATACTGCACGACTTGGCGCACAGGTTGTCAGCGGAATCGGTTTTCTCGGAGTAGGAACCATCATCGTGACCGGACAGAGACATGTATCCGGTCTTACGACAGCAGCCAGTCTTTGGACCTCCGCGTGCATCGGACTTGCTGTGGGGATCGGCTTTTACAGCGGTGCGATCTTTACCACGCTGGGGCTTATTCTGGTGTTCAAATATGCGAAATATATAGAGGTTTATGTGGAAGAGCATTCCAATACTTATGACGTATATATGGAGTTTGAAAATGAAGATAAGATGAGTATGGTCATAAAGAAGCTTCGGGAAGAGGACATCCTGATCTCCAACGTAGTTATCATCAAAAAGAGATCCAAAACACAGAGTGTGGTGATCCAGGCAACAATGGAGGCTGCCAAATGGAAAGCACGCCATACTGTATTTCGCGAGGTAAGGCAGCAGGAAGGAGTTATTTCCGTGGAGGAAATATGATCGGGAATACAATGAAACTTATCATGTTTTTGATGAAGTTAAGAGTATGTTAAAGAAAAAACGATATATTTTACGAAAAATGTACTTGAAATGTGAAGAATAGTCTGATATAATGAGTACAAAGTGAAGAGAGAATCTGATTCAGTTTGCTGAATACAGAGAATGCTATTGAGAACAGAGACCGGCATGAAGACACATGGATAAGTGTGTTTTTATGCCGGCTATTTTTATGCACAAATGTTAATATTTCAAAAGGATTACAAGGGTTACAGCATAAAAATAATGGCATATTCACTTGAAAGATTGCTGTTCGTAAGCAGTACTCCTCGCAGAATATTTACCTGCGGACGGCAATGCTTGTGTTGCAACGGATATTCTGCTGTTTCCGGCGCAGAGAAAGCCGGGGACAGTTCAGAAGATCCGCAAACAGGAAAGGAGAAACAGATCTATGTATGATGTGATCATTATCGGAGCAGGAGTTTCCGGAGCGGCAGCGGCGAGAGAGCTTTCAAGATATCGGCTGAAAATCTGCGTTCTGGAGCGAGAAGAGGATGTATGCTGTGGAACTTCCAAGGCAAACAGCGGAATCGCTCATTCCGGTTATGATGCAGAACCGGGAAGCCTTATGGCGGAACTGAATGTGAAGGGCAGCAATATGATGGGACAGCTTTCGAAGGAACTGGATTTTCCTTTTAAACAGACTGGTTCGCTGACTGTCTGTACAACTGAGAATGGAATTGCCATGCTGCATAAGCTGCGTGAAAGAGGACTGAAAAACGGAGTAGAGGGACTGAGGATCCTTGACAGAGAAGAGGCACTTGCCATGGAGCCGAATCTGTCTGATCAGGTGCTGGCAGCACTGTATGCACCGACAGCCGGAATTGTCTGTCCCTTTGAGCTGAACATTGCAATGGCAGAGAACGCATATAACAATGGCGTGGAATTTAAATTTGACACAGAAGTAAAGAACATCCGAAAACAGGAAAATGGTTTTGTTGTGGAAACCTCAAAGGGTGATTTTGAGACAGGCTGTATCGTCAATGCTGCCGGTGTCTATGCGGATGTTTTTCATAATATGGTAAGTGAGAAAAAACTGCATATCACTCCTCGTAAGGGTGAGTATATGCTTCTTGATAAAAGTGCAGGAACACATGTGAATCATACGATCTTTGCGCTTCCAAATAAGAACGGAAAAGGAGTTCTGGTAACACAGACTGTTCACGGTAATCTTCTGATCGGGCCTACAGCTACGGATCTGGAGGATCGGGAGGAAACAGCGACTACATCAGAGGGAATGGAGGAAGTAAGTGCCAAATCCCGGAAAACAGTAAAGGATATTCCACTGCGGAAGGTGATCACAAGCTTTGCAGGACTCCGTGCTATCGAGGACGGTATGGATTTTGTGATCGAAGAGGTGGAGGATGCACCCGGATTTATCGATTGTGCAGGGATCGCATCACCGGGACTTACCAGCTCACCGGCCATTGGCTGTATGGTTGCTGACATCGTAAAAGAAAAATTACATCCGGAAGTAAATCCGGATTTTGATCCGGTGAGAAAAGGGATCCTGGATCCGTCAGAGCTTTCTCTGGAAGAAAGAAATGAGCTGATCAAAAGATCACCGGAATATGGAAATATCATCTGCAGATGTGAGATGATCTCTGAGGGAGAGATCCTGGATGCGATCCGAAGACCTCTTGGAGCGAAATCCCTGGATGGAGTAAAACGTCGTACAAGAGCAGGAATGGGAAGATGTCAGTCAGGTTTTTGCTCTCCCAGAACAATGGAGATCCTCAGCCGAGAGCTTGGCATTTCCATGGAGGAGATCACAAAAACAGGCGGAGATTCCAGACTGATCGAAGGAATCAACAAAAAAATTGCAGAGGAGGGCGAGAACCATGAATGATAAGATTATGGTGAAGAGAGATATCGTGATCATAGGCGGAGGCCCTGCAGGACTGGCAGCAGCCCTGGCTGCAAAGAAAGAGGGAGCAGAGAGTATCCTGATCCTGGAACGTGATAAGGAACTGGGCGGGATCCTGAATCAGTGTATCCATAATGGATTTGGCCTTCATACATTTCAGGAGGAGCTGACAGGGCCGGAATATGCGGCACGTTTTATCCGGATGGTAAAAGAGCGGCAGATCGAGTACCGGCTGAACACCATGGTCATGGATATCAGCCAGGATAAGGTGATCACTGCCATGAGCCGCCAGGAGGGAATGTATCAGATCCAGGCAAAAGCTGTGATCCTTGCCATGGGCTGCAGAGAGAGACCGCGAGGTGCACTGAACATTCCGGGATATCGACCGGCAGGCATTTATTCAGCAGGAACAGCACAGCGCCTTGTAAACATGGAAGGATTTATGCCGGGAAAAAAAGTAGTGATCCTGGGATCCGGTGATATCGGACTGATCATGGCCAGACGTATGACGCTGGAAGGCGCAGAGGTTAAGGCAGTGGCAGAGCTGATGCCATATTCCGGAGGCCTGAAGCGAAATATCGTGCAGTGCCTGGATGACTTTGGAATCCCGTTGAAGCTTAGTCATACAGTGGTTGACATAAAAGGAAAAGAGCGCGTGGAAGGAATCACTCTTGCAGAGGTAGATGAAAACAGACGCCCGATTCCCGGTACAGAGGAATTTTTTGAATGCGATACGCTTCTTCTTTCTGTTGGTCTGATCCCGGAGAATGAGCTTTCCGGACAGGCAGGTGTGAAGCTGAGCAATGTGACTTCCGGACCGGTGGTAAACGAAAGTCTGGAGACAAATGTAGAAGGTATTTTTGCCTGCGGAAATGTTCTTCATGTTCATGATCTGGTGGATTTTGTTTCGGAGGAAGCCGGCAATGCAGGAAGAAATGCGGCTCTCTATGTAAACAACAATGGAGAGGACAAAATACCGGAAGAGATAAAGATCACGCTTTCGCCCCAAAACGGAGTCCGCTATACAGTGCCGTCTGAGATCCGTATCGGTCACATGGCGGAGGAGCAGCTGGTCCGCTTCCGTGTGGGAAATGTATATAAAAATTGTTACATCCGTGCATATCTGGATGGAGAACGGATCTTTTCCAGAAAAAAACAGGTGGCAGCACCCGGAGAGATGGAACAGATCAAATTGAAAAAAGAGCAGCTTCTTTCCATTCTGGAAGGAAAACAGAAACAGGATAAACATGAACTTGTGATCCAGGTGGAGGAGTGATGAAAATGGAAAAAAGGAATCTTACTTGTATCGGATGTCCTATGGGATGCGCCCTTCTGGTGGAAATGGATGGAAAAGAAATCATTTCCGTCACAGGAAATACCTGTAAAAAAGGTGCGGAATATGCAGTGAAGGAAGTGACAGATCCGACCAGGATCGTGACAACGACCGTTCGTGTGAAGAATGGAAGCATGCCGGTGGTGTCAGTAAAGACAGCACAGGATATTCCGAAAGGAAAGATTTTTGACTGTGTGGAAGCGCTGCGGGATGTATGTGTGGAAGCGCCGGTTCAGATCGGGGACGTGATCCTGGAGAATGTAGCAGGCACAGGCGCGGATATCGTGGCTACAGGAAATGTGAAGCAGATCATACAGTGATCTGCAAAGGATATATATGGCAAACTGTATGCTTATAATATGTCAGCCCTCCGGCAGACAAAGCGAATAAAATAAACCTGAAAAGGCTTTTTTATCGCTTTGTTTGTCATGAAATAAAATATACAAAATGCACAAAAAATATTAGTGCTTAAAAGAACAATTAATTAAAAAATAACAAAAAAATATATAAAAACCGATAAAAAATGTTGAAAATAAATAAACACTATGATATAATCAGAAATATGAATTAGCAAAAATGCTCACAACGATGTAATGCATTGAATGGAGGATGATTAGAATGAAAGTATTTGGACATCGTGGTTTCAGCGGAGAATATCCGGAGAATACAATGCTGGCGTTTCAGAAGGCTGTGGAGGCTGGTTGCGAGGGGATCGAGCTTGATGTACAGCTGACCAAGGATCTGGTTCCGGTGATCATGCACGATGAGAAGGTTGACCGTACCACAGATGGAAACGGGTATATCTATGATCTTACATATGCTGAGCTGTGTAAACTGGATTGCAGTTATCCGGATAAGTTTGCCGGAAAATTCGGCAGACTTCAGATTCCGACTCTGAGAGAGTATTTGGAGTGGATGGCAGAGGAGGAAGATCTGATCACAAACATCGAGCTGAAGAACAGTGTTTATTATTATGGTGGTATGGAAGAGAAGGTCATTGATATGATCTGCGAATATGGTCTGGAGGATCGGATCATTCTTTCCTCTTTCAATAACGCATCCATTGTATTGTGCAGACAGAGTGATGAGACTATTGCAGGAGGCTTTCTGGTAGAGAAATATGTGGATAATGCAGGGGTTTATGCAAGAACCTGTGATGTGCAGTATTATCATCCGAATCTGGAATATCTGAAGGAAGAACATGTACGCAGCTGTTCCCAGAACGGGATCGGGGTGAATGTCTGGACTGTAAACGAGGAAGAGGATATGAGAAGGATGAAGAAATGGGGAGTAAACTCCATCATCACCAATTATCCGGACAGAGGAAGAGCAGTGGCAGATGAGGATTGACACTGCGATGTAAAGACGCTTTCTGTGAGGCACATACAGGAGGCAGGCTAAATTTGAAATCTCCGGCAGGAGGGGGTCCTGCTGCAGATCTATATAAGTAAAATAAAAAAACTATAATAATGTATATGGAGGATTTTTACAATGGAGAAAGAAACAAGACCTTTTATTCCTTGGCAGCTCGCAGATGATTTTATGACAGCTGTATTTGAGAAAGTAGGAGTTCCGGAAGCAGACGCAAGACTTTGCTCTGATGTACTTCTTGAGAGTGACAGACGTGGAATTGAGAGCCATGGCTGCAACCGTTTCAAACCGATCTACATTGACCGTATCAAAGCCGGAATCTTAAATCCGGTAACAAAGATTGATATCATCAAAGAGACACCAACAACTGCAGTTATTGATGCCAACGATGGTATGGGAATGGTAGCCAGCAAGAAAGCTATGGATATGTGTATCGAGAAAGCACATAAGTATGGCATGGGTATGGTTGCAGTTCGTAACTCTTCTCATTATGGAATCGCAGGATACTGGACAGGTCTCGCAACAAAAGAGAACATGATCGGTATCAGTGGTACAAACGCAAGACCGTCCGTTGCACCTACATTTGGTGTTGAGAATATGCTCGGAACAAACCCGCTGACATTCAGCATGCCTACAGATGAGCCATTCCCGTTCATGCTGGACTGTGCAACATCTGTTATCCAGAACGGCAAGATCGAATACTACGCACGTATCGGACACGATACTCCTAAAGGTCTTGTTATTTCCAGAGAAGGTGAGGAGCTTACAGACAGTGTAGAGATCCTTAAGAAGATCCGCAGCAAACAGGCTGCACTTGCTCCACTCGGCGGATTTGGCGAGACAAACGGAGGATATAAAGGATACGGATACTCCACAGTTGTTGAGATCCTTTCCGCAGCACTTCAGTCCGGTATCTTCTTAAGAGCACTGGAAGGAAAGAATGAGGATGGAAGCATCCGTCCATATCATCTTGGACACTTCTTCATCGCGATCGATACAGAAGCATTCATGGGCGCTGAAGCATTCAAGAAAACATGCGGCGATATCTTAAGAGACCTGAGAGGATCTGAGAAAGCTCCTGGACAGGAACGTATCTACACCGCAGGTGAGAAAGAGTACGATGTATGGATGTATCGTAAAGACAAAGGTGTTCCGGTAACTGAGGCAGTTCAGAAAGAGTTTATCGGACTCCGTGATGAATTCGGACTTACACAGTTCAAATTCCCATTTGAAAAATAATATTGCTGAGTCAGGCAAGTCGTTAAGACTTGCCTGATTTTGGTGAAAATATCGACATATCTTACAAATCTGTCTGGCCTTTGCAGTGAGAAACTGGTACAATAGAAGTAATATCTTCGGATAACATAAGAAGATATAACGATATTGTGCGAATATTGCGGAGGGTAAATAGATGAACAGGGAATTTCTGGATGCGATCGAGGCTAATCCGATCATAGCGGCAGTGAAGGACGAACAGGGCCTTGCAAACTGCCTGCGTAGAGAAGAACTTACGGTAATTTTTATTCTGTATGGAGATATCCGTTCCATCGGAAATATTGTGGAGCGAATTCATCAGGCAGGCAAAATCGCCATGGTACATATTGATCTTGTAACCGGATTAAGTTCAAAAGAGGTTTCTGTCGATTATATTTGTGAGGATGTTCATGCAGATGGAATTATTTCCACAAAAGCATCAATGATCAACAGGGCAAAAAAGCTCGGGATGTATACCGTCCTGCGCTTTTTTCTCATTGATTCCATGGCGATTAAAAATATTGAAAATCTGGGAAATCAGCATGAGCAGCTGCCGGATGTGATGGAAGTGCTGCCCGGTCTGATGCCGAAGATTCTCAAGAAAATATGTAAAACGAGCAGAGTACCAGTGATTGCAGGGGGACTGATCTCTGATAAAGAGGACGTAATGGGAGCGCTGGGGGCGGGGGCCGCGGCGGTTTCCACTACGAATCAGGAGGTATGGGAGCTTTAAAGCTGCATAGATACAGCTATGCGGTTAAGGAATGTATTGGAGGATTTTTATATGGCGAAATATGTTATGGCGCTGGATTCCGGAACAACCAGCAACCGTTGTATTCTTTTCGACGAAAACGGAAAGATCCGCAGCGTGGCACAGAAAGAGTTTATACAGCATTTTCCGAAACCTGGCTGGGTAGAACATGACGCAGGTGAAATCTGGTCTACACAGCTGTCTGTTGCAAGAGAGGCAATGAATCAGATTGAGGCTACTGCGGAGGATATTGCGGCAATTGGTATCACCAACCAGCGTGAAACGACCATTGTCTGGGACAAAAATACAGGACAGCCGGTTTATCATGCCATCGTATGGCAGTGCAGAAGAACTTCAGAATACTGCGACAGCCTGAAAGCGAGGGGACTGGAAGAGAAAATTCGTCAGAAAACAGGTCTTGTTATTGATGCGTATTTTTCCGCAACCAAGGTAAAATGGATTCTGGATAATGTGGAAGGTGCCCGTGAAAGAGCTGAGAAAGGTGAGCTTCTGTTCGGTACGGTGGAAACCTGGCTGATCTGGAAACTGACCAAGGGTGCTGTCCATGTAACCGATTATTCCAATGCATCCAGAACCATGATGTTCAATATCAACACATTGGAGTGGGATGATGAAATTCTGGAGGAGCTTAATATTCCGAAGTGTATGCTTCCACAGGTAAAAGAGTCCAGCGAAATCTATGGGGAAACCGATCCATCCTTCTTTGGTGGAAGGATTCCGGTGGCCGGTGCAGCTGGTGACCAGCAGGCGGCATTGTTCGGACAGGCCTGCTTTGAGAAAGGGGAAACCAAGAATACATATGGAACCGGTGGTTTCCTTCTGATGAATGCAGGAGATAAACCGGTATTTTCAAACAACGGACTTGTCACCACTATCGGATGGGGCCTCAATGGAAAAGTTACCTACGTTCTGGAAGGATCCGTATTCGTTGCCGGTGCCGCAATCCAGTGGCTCCGTGATGAACTTCATCTGGTGGATTCCGCTTCAGATACGGAATATTTTGCGGGAAAAGTGCCGGATGCAAACGGATGTTATGTAGTGCCTGCATTTACGGGACTTGGAGCTCCTTACTGGGATCAGTATGCACGTGGTACAATTGTAGGACTGACCCGTGGTGTGAATAAATATCATATTATACGTGCAACTCTGGAATCTCTTGCATATCAGGTTAATGATGTGCTGGAAGTTATGAAAGCAGATGCCGGAAGTGATCTTGCAGTTCTCCGTGTAGACGGCGGAGCAAGTGCCAACAACCTTCTTCTGCAGATTCAGTCCAATATCAGCAATGTGGCTGTAGAACGTCCGGAATGTATTGAGACAACTGCTCTTGGTGCCGCATATCTTGCAGGTCTCGCTGTAGGATTCTGGGAAAGCAAGGAAGCAGTACTGGAAAGCCGCAGCGTGGAGCGTATTTTCCGTACAGAGATTGATGATGAGAAGCGCAGTGCGATGGTAAAAGGATGGAGAGCGGCAGTAGGCTGTTCCAGAGACTGGATTAAAAAAATCCAGTAAAAGATAAAAAAAGAAAAGTCATGCAGCGGGACGAAAATGAAAATGTCCTGTGCATGGCTTTTTTGCGCTTCCGGAACTGCCATGGGCAGACCGGCGTAGTATGTCGGTTGCGGAATTGATCCGTCCGAACTTACAGAGTGGTCAGATCGATCTTGTAATCGTCGGAACCTTCTCCGTCAGCAGTGTAGTAAGCTGCTCTTTCTTCTGCATTTACATAGATGTGGAGCTCTTTGCCCTTAAGGCCTTTCGCCTCTGCATCTTTCTTAACAGCTGCTTCAAGGTCTGCAACTGTGATGGATGTCTCAAAAATTTCAAGTGTGATGCCGCTGATCTTATGATTTTTTACAGTGTTTTTAACTTCTTCTACTACTTCTGGTGCCTTGGCTGCTACAGTCTCTGTTGCTTTTTTTACTGCTTTTACAGTTTTCTCAGCTGCAGGTGTTTTCTCAATTTTTTCTACAGTTGATTTCACAGTAGCCTTGGCTTTTGTGGTTGCGCTCTTCAGGTTGCTTGTTGCTTTGCTGTTTCTTTTTTTCTCCATAATGGAACACTCCCTTCCACATATTTCGCTGGCAGAACGGCTCTGCCGGAATATGTACCCGTCTACAGTATCATGAATCCGCGGGAAAGTCAAATTTTTGTATGGGTGTTGCATTTCAGGCGTGGGTCGTATAAACTGGATTACAGTGAAATTGCCGGGTTACGATGGTAAATATATTCAGACAGGGGTACAGATATTGAAAAATATTCAGGAAGATATTAAATCAGGAAAATTTAAACAGGTATATCTCCTTTATGGAGAGGAAGCTTATCTGAAACAGCAGTATAAAAGAAATCTGGTGAAAGCACTCAATCCGGATGACGATACCATGAATTTTGCCAGATATGAGGGGAAAGGCATCGATATCCGGGAGCTTATAAGCCTTTTTGACACCATGCCTTTTTTTGCGGATCGAAGGACCGTGCTTCTGGAGGATACCGGCTTTTTTAAGAACAAGTGTGAGGAGCTGGCGGATTATATGAAGAATCTTCCGGATTATCTTTATCTGGTGTTCTGTGAATCTGAGGTTGACAAGCGAAGCCGTATGTACAAGGCTGTGAAGGCGTGCGGGAGTATCGGAGAATTTAAGCAGCAGGATGAAAAGACGCTGATGCGATGGGCTGCAGGAATCCTTGGGAAAAATGGCCGTAAGATCACGCAGAGGGATGTGGAACTGCTTTTGTCCATGACAGGGACCGATATGGGAAACCTGAGAATGGAACTGGAAAAGCTGATTTCCTATACAGAAGGAAGAGAAGTGGTGACTGCGGCGGATATCCAGGCTGTCTGTACCACACAGACAACCAATAAGATCTTTGATATGGTACGTGCTGTTACTGAGAAAAATCAGAAACGTGCTCTGGATCTGTATTATGATCTTCTGACGCTTCGGGAACCGCCGATGAGGATCCTGTTTCTTCTGGCAAAACAGTTCCGCCAGATCTGTCTCACAAAGAAACTGTCCCAGGAAGGGCTTTCGCAGACAGAAATTGCGTCCAAACTGGGAGTACCTTCGTTTGTTGTGCGGAATCTGGCTTCCTGTGCCAGATCCTACACAGTGGAAGAACTGGAAAATGCAGTACGGGATTTCGTGGATGCAGAGGAAGCTGTGAAGACAGGTACACTGGGAGATGTGCTCAGTGTGGAACTTCTGATCGTGAAATACAGTTCGGCGAGAACAAAAAGTGCATGATTACCATTTTCATGGCGTAGGATTTTGCCACAGAGTTCTGCCGTTATCTCTGAGCCATTGTTCGTATGTTTTATATTCCGGCATTACAGATGCCACCACTGCGTAGAAAGCGGGAGAGTGGTTCATTTCTTTCCGGTGGGCAAGTTCGTGGACAACAACATAATCAAGAACCTGTTCCGGAGCGAAGATCAGACGCCAGTTGAAGTTTAAGTTTCCTTCACTGGTACAGCTTCCCCAGCGGGTTTTCTGCTCCCGGATGGTAATGCGGCCGTAGGTTACGTCCATTTTTCTGGCGTAGGCTGCGGTTTTTCTTTTGAATATTTTGCGGGCAGATTCCATATAATAGCTGCGGCGGAAATCAGAGAGGGGATGATCTTCAGCAGGGGACTGTGACGGTACGGAAGCGGCGCGGGAGATGTGTTCCAGGACCCAGCTTTCTTTCTGGGAGAGAAAGCGATGGATGGTGGAGTCTGACATTGTACGGGGAGCACGGACAGTCACCTGGCCGGAAACGCTGACCTGGATCGCCAGGGTTTTTCGGTTGCTGCGGATGAGACGGTAGGGAAAGGGATGAGATATCATAAAAAAAACTCCTTCAGAAATATATATACAAAAAAGACAGTCGCTGACGGTTCGACTGTCTTTCCTTTTACTTATAAGCTTATAACTAAAATATTCCGTGGTCTATTACGCAATGCTGTTGACAGCTTTGGAAAGACGGGAAATTTTTCTGGCGCAGTTATTTTTGTGGTAAACGCCCTTGGATGTAGCTTTGCTGATTGTGGAGATTGCGTCCTTAAGAGCAACCTCTGCAGCTGCCTTATCCTTATTCTCAACTGCTGTCTCAACTTTCTTGATGGAAGTCTTAACTGCAGAACGGATTGCTTTGTTTCTTGCAGCCTTAGTTCTGTTAACTAAGATTCTCTTCTTTGCGGATTTAATGTTAGCCAATTCGTACACCTCCGATTCCTAAAAATATAATATAAATTACATTCACAGGAACAGACACGGGCGCTCCTATGAAACATGCTTATATATATTATTATATGTGAAACAGAATGTCAAGATATTTTTCAAAAAAATTACGGAAAAATGACAAAAAAATACCAGATGATGTGGATGCAGGAGAAAAGGATACATATTTATGGGAAAAAGGGAAATAATGAAAACGAAAACACCGAAAAATGTGGCTTTCATGGCGATGATATGATCGGAAAGCAAGTGGGAGCGGAAAGAGTTTACGATTTTACAGAAAAAGAGGATGAGAGTATGACTGGAAGGAGCAGAATCAGAACAGACCTGGCTCTGGAAACAACAGAGCGCTTTCAGGAGGAAAATGTAGAAGTACATGGAGTAGAGATCCAGGAAAAATATGATGCGGAAAAAG
The DNA here is from genome assembly GCF_013317245.1 of Blautia sp. MSK.20.85. NCBI lineage: Bacteria > Bacillati > Bacillota > Clostridia > Lachnospirales > Lachnospiraceae > Blautia > Blautia sp. MSK.20.85. Next base: position 201,101 of record NZ_JAAIUN010000001.1, on the reverse strand, counting down.
ACGTCCGGACGACTGTGGTACGGATCACAACAGAAAACGGAGCCAGAACCATGGGAAAACCGCAGGGGACATATATCACCATTGAAGCGCCGGATCTTTCTGTTCCGGATGAGGATTATCACAGGGAGATTTCAGAAGAAGTGGCACATCATCTCCGGGAACTGATCGATTTGGGACGGCAGCAGTCAGTTCTGGTGGTTGGACTCGGGAACCAGGAGATCACTGCGGATTCTCTTGGACCACGTGCGGTTTCCGGTCTTCATATGACAAGGCATGTGATCCGGGAGTATGGACTGAAGTCAAATGCACATATGAAAATGCATCAGATCAGCGGAATCGCACCAGGAGTGATGGCTCAGACCGGAATGGAAACGCTGGAGATCGTTCAGGGGGTCGTTTCCGAAACAAAGCCGGATGTGGTGATCGCCATTGATGCACTGGCTGCCAGAAGTACAGCAAGGCTGAACCGTACCATTCAGATCACGGATACCGGGATCAGTCCGGGTTCCGGAGTTGGCAATCACAGAGAAGGTCTGAATGAGGAAAATCTCTCTGTCCGTGTGATCGGGATCGGTGTGCCTACGGTGGTAGATGCGGCTACCATTGTCCATGATTCCATGGCAGATCTTCTGGATGCACTGGAGGAAGAAGAACAGAAGGAATTTCTGGAGGAAATGATCTCGCCGAAGCTTTATACCATGTTTGTGACACCGAAAGATGTAGATGAAACCGTGCGCTATTTAAGTTTTACCATTTCTGAAGGACTGAATATGGCATTTTCTGATAGTCTAATCGAGGAGGACAGGTCATAAAATACCATAGAGGTGATCGTGGGTGACGAATATCCAGAAGGCATTCTGTGTGGTTTTGAGCCTGATCTTTCTGTGCGTCGTGGCTGCACTGCCGGGGGATTTTTTCAAGCATGGTGAGATCTACAGACAGCTGCCGCTGTATTGCTTTCTGGAAAAGAAAGCTTTGCAGGAGGAAAACGGGCAGGACCGTGAAACAGAGATGCTTTTGCAGGAAAAAAATGCAGAGCATCTGGGGGAGGAAGTGGAAGCGGAAAACCGGAAAGAGCAGGAGGCGCTTCTTCTGGCGGAGGCGGAGAAGGCAGAGGAAAAAGAATCGCCGGAGTCCGTACAGAAGCCTTCTGACAGTGCCGAAACCAAGAAAACTGATGGAAAGCAGAAGGAAAATGTGGAAAAGAAAGATGAAATAAAAAAAGAGACAAGTCAGAAAAAAGAGAAAACGCCGGAAATTACGAAACCGGAAGATACCCCGTCAGAGAGCACTCCGACAAAAGCGGCTCCAAAAGAAAAGAAGACCTCTGGCGAAGAAGCCGGAAAAACTCAGGAAACCGTGGCACTGCCTCATCCGCAGATCGATCTGTCTCCTGCGAAACTGGCAGATTTTGATTATGTGATGAATCAGTTTTTTATCCTGGATTCCAATACGGAGACGAATGCACAGCAGATTTGCGGAACCAGATTCCTGAAAGAAGATCTTTCCATAAAACAGGACCCGGAGGTGCCACAGATCCTGATCTATCACACCCATTCCCAGGAAACGTTTGCAGACTCCAGAGAAGGACAGGTGGAAGATACCATCGTTGGAGTGGGCGACCATCTCGCGGAGCTGCTTGAAAAGACATATGGTTATCGGGTGCTTCATGTGACAGACGCTTTTGATATGATGGGCGGGCAGCTGGACCGGAGTAAAGCATATGATTATGCAAGAGCTTCCATAGAAAAGGTCCTGGAGGAGAACCCTTCTGTTGAAGTGGTGATCGATCTCCACAGAGACGGCGTGCCGGATGACCGTCATCTGGTGACGGAAATAGACGGGAAACCAACAGCGCAGCTGCTTTTTTATAATGGGTTGAGTTATACGGTCAACCAGGGAGCGGTGAGTTATCTGCCCAATCCTTACATAGAAGAGAATCTGGCTTTTTCTTTTCAGCTGGAATACCAGGCAGCACAGTACTATCCAAAGCTTTACCGGGGAATTTATCTGGCAGGGCTTCGTTATAACCTTCATCTGAAGCCCCGGGCCCTTCTTCTGGAAGCGGGTGCACAGACCAATACTGTGGAGGAAGTCCGAAATGCCATGGAACCTTTTGCAGATATCTTAAACAGAGTATTGAAAGGCAGTGACAAAAACGGCTAAAATATGATATGATAAAGAGCAGTATGGAAAAATATGCTTTGTGAATGAAAAGCGTGAAGTGACTACATTTACAGGCATGCAGCAGAGCGGAACAGGAATGTCCGTCTGATGCAAGAGAAACTTAAGGAGGATTTCCTGAATGATAGACCAGAGTAAAATTCGAAATTTTTGTATCATTGCACATATTGACCACGGAAAATCAACACTTGCGGACCGTATCATCGAGATGACAGGACTTCTCACGGAGAGAGAAATGCAGGCCCAGGTTCTGGATAATATGGAACTGGAGAGAGAACGTGGAATCACCATCAAATCCCAGGCTGTCCGTATTGTATACAAGGCCAAGGATGGAAATGAATATATTTTTAATCTGATCGATACCCCGGGACATGTAGACTTTAATTATGAAGTTTCCAGGAGTCTTGCAGCCTGTGACGGCGCGATCCTTGTTGTAGATGCTGCCCAGGGAATCGAGGCTCAGACCCTTGCCAACGTATATATGGCGCTGGATCATGATTTGGATGTGGTTCCGGTTATCAATAAGATCGACCTTCCAAGTGCGGACCCGGAGCGTGTTATCAATGAGATTGAGGATGTGATCGGGATTGAAGCCCAGGATGCACCGCAGATTTCCGCAAAGACAGGTCTGAACGTGGAACAGGTTCTGGAGCAGATTGTAAATAAAGTTCCGGCACCGCAGGGAGATGTGGATGCACCTCTGAAAGCCCTTATCTTTGACTCTGTTTATGATCCTTATAAAGGTGTTATCGTATTTTGCAGGATCAAGGACGGCCGTGTAAAAAAGGGCACGAAGATTCATATGATGGCTACCGGATTTACTACGGAAGTCGTAGAAGTAGGATATTTTGGCGCTGGCCAGTTTATTCCCTGTGATGAACTGACGGCAGGTATGGTCGGCTATATTACTGCCAGTATCAAGAATGTGAGGGATACCCGTGTGGGTGATACCGTAACGGACGCAGACAACCCCTGTGCGGAGGCACTTCCGGGATATAAGAAGGTAAATCCGATGGTTTACTGCGGACTTTATCCGGCAGACGGTGCCAAATACGGCGATCTTCGTGATGCCCTGGAGAAACTTCAGCTTAATGATGCGTCTCTTTATTATGAGCCGGAGACTTCCGTTGCTCTTGGCTTTGGTTTCCGTTGTGGGTTCCTTGGGCTTCTCCATCTGGAGATCATCCAGGAACGTCTGGAGAGAGAGTATAATCTGGATCTTGTAACGACTGCACCAAGTGTTATTTATAAAGTTTACAAAACCAACGGCGAGGTCATCGAACTGACCAACCCGACTAATCTTCCGGATCCGTCTGAGATCGAATATATGGAAGAGCCGATGGTGAAGGCTGAGATCATGGTAACTACAGAGTTTATCGGTGCGATCATGGATCTCTGCCAGGAGAGACGTGGCCAGTATGAAGGCATGGAATATATGGAAGAAACCCGTGCACTTCTGAAATACAGGCTGCCTCTGAATGAGATCATTTACGATTTCTTTGATGCACTGAAGTCACGTTCCAGAGGATATGCGTCCCTGGATTATGAGCTGGATGGTTATGAAAGAAGTGAGCTTGTGAAACTGGATATCCTTGTGAACAAGGAAGAGGTGGATGCCCTTTCCTTTATCGTTCATGCGGATACTGCTTATGAGCGTGGCAGGAAGATGTGCGAGAAACTGAAAGATGAGATCCCGAGGCAGCTCTTTGAGATCCCGATCCAGGCAGCTATCGGAAGCAAGGTCATTGCCAGAGAGACAGTAAGAGCCATGCGTAAAGACGTTCTTGCCAAGTGTTATGGCGGAGATATTTCCCGTAAAAAGAAACTTCTTGAGAAACAGAAGGAAGGTAAGAAACGTATGCGTCAGGTTGGTAATGTGGAAATTCCGCAGAAGGCATTTATGAGTGTCCTGAAGCTGGATGATAAATAGGAGATGACTTTTTGGGAAAAAATATAAAAAGACTGTTTCTGGCAGCAGGACTTCTGGCGATGACCGGAATCCTGCTTACCGGATGCGGTTCAAAAAAGAAAAACGCGGAAGATGAAAGTGTGATCAAGATCAGTATGGCACCGGAGCCGACCGCAACACCAGATCCGAAAACGGTAGATCCGGATGCCGTGACAACCAACGGTAATCTTACTATGGTAAATGAGTATCTGGCTGAAAACGGCGGAGCGGCACTGGGAACAGATGCCGTGACACCAACACCGGCAGCTTCCGACGGAAGCGGGGATAATACGGATGAGACCGGATCAGATTCAACATCCGGGGATGGTACGGATACATCCGATACCGGAGACGTTGCTGATGATGGCAGTGATGCCGGAGATGATGAAAGCAGTTATGATACCGGCGATGGAGATACCTCGCAGTATGACGAAACTGACAGTTATGCGGGTACAGAGGAAGGAGACATGGATGAAGAATAAGGCGAAGAAGCCTATGGAACTCTATGTTCATATCCCCTTTTGTGTGAAAAAATGTGATTACTGTGATTTCCTTTCAGGTCCGGCGGGAAAAGAACGGCAACGGGAATATTTCCAGTCTCTTGGAAGGGAAATCGCTGCTGTTCCGGAATTTCCGGACAGAGAGATCACCACGGTTTTTATTGGCGGAGGAACACCTTCCGTTCCGGATCCTGCTCTTATGGGAGCAATTCTGGATCAGATCAGAAATAAGTTTTTTATGGCCCCGGATGCTGAGATCACCATCGAAGCAAATCCGGGGACTTTATATAAAGAAAAACTTCAGGAATACCGGAAGCATGGAGTGAACCGGTTAAGTCTGGGATTGCAGTCTCCACAGAATCGTGAACTGAAGATCCTTGGGAGGATACACACCTGGGAAGAATTTCTGGAGAGTTTTTTCATGGCAAGGGAAGCGGGATTTTCCAATATCAATATTGATCTGATGAGTGCGATCCCGGAGCAGACCTATGAAGACTGGGAAAAAAATCTCCGTACAGTGGCAGAGCTTTCACCGGAGCATATTTCCGCATACAGCCTGATCGTGGAGGAAGGAACTCCATTCTGGGAACGGGAGCTGGATCTTCCGGATGAAGATACGGAGTACCGCATGTATGAAGATACGGCAGCAATTCTGGGAGAATACGGATTTCATCAGTATGAAATTTCCAATTATGCGAAAAAGGGCCTGGAGTGCCGCCATAATAAAGGATACTGGCAGAGGACGGATTATCTGGGACTGGGACTTGGAGCTTCTTCTCTTGTGGACCATGTGCGGTTTTCCAATACGGATAATATGGAAGAATATCTCAGAAACAGTGCGTTTCCGGAAAAAATCCGCTGTGACAGGGAAACACTTACGGAGGCGGATGAAATGGCGGAATTTATGTTTCTGGGGCTGCGTATGACAGAGGGGGTATCTGTGCGTGAATTTGAGGAATATTTCGGAAAAAATATGGAGAGTATTTACGGAGAGGTTCTGAAAAAACATTTTGCCCTGGGAATGCTGAAGAAGAAAAATGACAGGATTTTTCTGACAAGAAGAGGAATCCATGTAAGCAACGGAGTGATGGCAGATTTTCTTCTGTAGCGGATTTTGTCGATTTTTTCACCTTGACGAACGAATGTTCTGATTGTATACTGTAAAAAACAAACAGAAATTTTACAGCAGAATGAGAGACAGATATTCTGCTATAGAAGAAAATACCGGAAGATTTTTGTATGGCCGGGCAGAGTAGGAGGCTTTCATGTCAGCAGAAGTGAACGATAAGAAGCGTTTTATCAGAATACGCGGAGCGAATGAGAATAATCTTAAGAATCTCAGCGTGGATATTCCCAGAGACCAGTTCGTGGTACTTACCGGACTCAGTGGATCCGGTAAGTCATCCCTTGCGTTTGATACGATCTATGCGGAAGGTCAGAGACGTTATATGGAATCTCTTTCTTCCTATGCGAGGCAGTTTCTTGGACAGATGGAGAAACCGGATGTGGAGAGTATCGAGGGACTTCCTCCTGCGATTTCCATTGATCAGAAGTCAACGAACCGGAATCCCCGTTCTACTGTGGGAACGGTAACTGAGATCTATGATTATTTCCGCCTTCTGTATGCCCGTGTGGGAGTCCCTCATTGTCCGAAGTGCGGCAGAGAGATCCGGAAACAGACAGTGGATCAGATGGTAGATCAGATCATGACGCTTCCGGAGCGTCAGAAGATACAGCTTCTTGCGCCGGTGGTACGTGGCCGTAAGGGAACACATGCCAAGCTGCTTGACCAGGCCAGAAGAAGCGGATATGTAAGAGTTCAGATCGATGGAAGTCTTTATGAGCTTTCCGAGGATATCAGCCTGGATAAGAATATCAAGCATAACATTGAGATCGTTGTGGACCGTCTTATCGTGAAACCGGGAATTGAGAAACGTCTTTCGGATTCTATTGAGACTGTGCTGGAGCTGGCTGATGGTCTTCTGGTAGTGGATACCATGGACGGAAAGCTTCTGAATTTTAGCCAGAGCTTTTCCTGCCCGGACTGTGGTATCAGTATTGATGAGATCGAGCCGAGAAGTTTTTCTTTTAATAATCCGTTTGGTGCCTGCCCCAAGTGCCTGGGCCTTGGATATAAGATGGAATTCGATATTGACCTTATGATACCGGATAAGAAACTGAGCATCAATGAAGGTGCGATCACGGTTCTTGGCTGGCAGTCCTGTACCACACAGGGCAGTTTTTCAAGAGCGATCCTGGATGCACTGGCGAGAGAATATAACTTTTCTCTGGATACCCCTTTCTGTGAATATCCTAAGGAAATCCAGGACATCCTGATCAACGGTACCGGTGGTCACTCCGTGAAAGTTTATTACAAGGGTCAGCGTGGAGAAGGTGTTTATGATGTGGCATTTCCGGGACTGATCCGCAATGTGGAGCAGAGATACCGGGAGACCGGTTCCGAGACTATGAAGCAGGAATATGAGAGTTTCATGCGGATCACTCCATGTACCACCTGTAAGGGACAGAGGCTGAAGAAGGAGTCTCTGGCAGTGACTGTGGCAGATAAGAATATCTATGAAGTGACGAACATGCCTGTGGAGAGATTACAGGGATTTCTTCGTGACCTGAAGCTTTCCGAGCAGCAGGAACTGATCGGTAAGCAGATCCTGAAGGAGATCCGTGCCAGAGTGGGATTTCTTGCGGAAGTTGGTCTGGAGTATCTTTCCCTTGGAAGAGCTACCGGAACTCTTTCCGGCGGGGAGGCACAGAGGATCCGTCTTGCCACACAGATCGGTTCCGGCCTTGTTGGAGTTGCCTATATTCTGGACGAGCCAAGTATCGGTCTCCATCAGCGGGATAATGACAAGCTTCTGGGAGCGCTGATGCGCCTTCGCGATCTTGGCAACAGCCTGATCGTGGTCGAACATGATGAGGATACCATGCGCGCGGCGGATTGTGTAATCGATATCGGTCCCGGTGCCGGTGAACATGGCGGACAGCTGGTTGCCATGGGTACAGCTGAGGATCTGATGAAGAACGAGCAATCGGTAACAGGAGCTTATTTAAGTGGAAGACTTAAGATTCCGGTGCCGGAAGTACGTAAAGAGCCAACAGGTTTCCTTCATATAAAAGGTGCGGCAGAGAATAATCTGAAGCATATCGATGTGGATATTCCGCTGGGTGTCATGACCTGTGTCACAGGAGTTTCCGGCTCCGGTAAGAGTTCACTGATCAATGAGATCCTTTATAAGAGACTGGCAAGGGATCTGAACCGTGCCAGGATAATTCCTGGTAAACATGATGATATTCTCGGGATTGATCAGCTGGACAAGGTGATCGATATTGATCAGTCTCCGATCGGAAGAACGCCCCGTTCCAATCCGGCAACTTATACCGGTGTTTTTGACCAGATCCGTGATCTGTTCGCAGCAACTGCAGATGCCAAGGCGAAGGGATATAAGAAGGGGCGCTTCAGTTTTAATGTGAAAGGCGGTCGCTGCGAAGCCTGCAGCGGCGATGGAATCATCAAGATCGAGATGCATTTCCTTCCGGATGTATATGTGCCATGTGAGGTTTGTAAAGGGAAACGCTACAACAGGGAAACACTGGAAGTGAAGTATAAAGGCAAGAGCATTTATGATGTACTGAATATGACGGTGGAAGAGGCACTGACATTCTTTGAAAATGTGCCGTCAATCCGGAGAAAGATCGAGACCCTTTATGATGTGGGACTTTCCTATATCCGCCTGGGACAGCCGTCTACAACCCTTTCGGGAGGAGAGGCTCAGCGTATCAAGCTTGCCACGGAACTCAGTAAACGAAGCACCGGGAAGACCATATATATTCTGGATGAACCCACGACAGGCCTTCATTTTGCGGATGTGCACAAGCTGATCGAGATTTTGCGCCGTCTTTCCGAAGGAGGAAATACAGTTGTGGTCATTGAGCATAATCTGGATGTGATCAAGACAGCAGATTATATCATTGATATTGGCCCGGAAGGCGGTGACCGTGGCGGAACAGTCATAGCGCAGGGTACACCGGAAGAGATCGCTGCAAGCCCGGTCTCCTACACCGGTAAATACGTAAAAAAATATCTGGAACAGAAATAACGGGTAAAAGTCCTTTTCAATTCCGAAGGTTTTGTATATAATGAAGTGCGGGAACTGTCCGGCAGACGCAGATAGATCAGGTTTTGCCGGATGAAAGATAGAACAGAACAAGTCAGAAATGTGTCTGCACGGGAATTTTGCAGACGCAGGCGGGAGGATTTATGCCGGCAAAAGATATCGGAATCGATCTGGGAACCAGAAACAGTCTGGTGTTTTCTACAGGAAGGGGAATCGTTTTAAGAGAGCCTTCTGTAGTTATTTATGATAAAGATACAGAGAAGATCAGGGCAATCGGAGAGGAGGCCAGACAGATGGCCAGCCATTTAACTTCCAATATGGAAGTCATATGGCCGATCCGTGGCGGTGTGATCGTTGATTACAATGTTATGGAGAAGATGCTGAAATATTTTATTTCCCAGGCTATGGGACGAAGAGCGTTCCGTAAGCCGAGAGTCAGCATCAGTGTTCCGAGTGGTATTACAGAGATTGAGCGTAAGGCTATGGAGGAAGCAGCATATCAGTCCGGAGCCAGGGAAGTATTTCTCGTGGAAGAACCTATTGCGGCTGCGATCGGTGCGGGAGTAGATATTACCAAGCCGTTTGGAAATCTGATCGTGGATATCGGTGCGGGAACTACAGATGTGGCTGTGATATCTGTAGGCGGAGTAGTTGTTTCTGCTTCGGTGAAAGTTGCAGGTGACAATTTTAACCATGCGATCATGAATTATGTAAGAGAGAAACACAGCCTCTTTATCGGAGAGGATGCAGCAGAAAATATCAAGATCAAAATTGGAACAGCCAGTGAAGAAGCAGACCTCCGGACTATGGAAGTGAAGGGAAGAAACATTATCACAGGTCTGCCGAAGGTGGCAACGCTGACGTCAGAAGAGATCAGGACAGCGTTGAGAGAGACAACAGGACAGATCGTGGAAGCGGTTCATGGTGTTCTCGAAAAGACACCACCGGAACTGGCAGCAGATATCATGGACAGAGGAATTGTCCTGACAGGTGGAGGTGCCATGCTTCATGGCATGGATACGCTGATCGAGCAGAAAACAGGAGTAAGTACGCTGACTGTGCAGGATGCCATGCTGGTTGTAGCTGCCGGAACAGGGAAATATGCGGAGATCATGTCAAGAGTATAAATTTACACCAGATAAGGTGCTGCGACAGCAGTGCCTTTTGATGTTATTACAGTGTTCCGATAATTAATGCATCATACTCGCAGGGGTATCTTTGATGCGTTAAGCATTTGAACCGCGATGCAGATGGAGAAGAAGATGAGTGAGACAGTTACAGGATATATAGATCATGTGATATTCCGAAATGAAGATAATGGGTATACCGTTATGGTACTGAAAGGAATGGAAGAGGGACAGGAGCTGACCTGTGTAGGCACATTTCCTGCGATCACACAGGGCGTGTCAATTGAAGCTTCCGGAAATTATACAACACATCCGGTATACGGAAAACAGTTTCAGATATCCTCCTATGTGGAAAAAATGCCGGAAGATGCACTTGCGGTGGAGCGTTATCTGGGTTCCGGTGCGATCAAAGGTATCGGTGCCGCATTGGCGGCAAGAATCGTCCGGCGGTTTGGGGATGATACTATGCGGATCGTGGAAGAAGAACCGGAACGGCTGGCAGAGATCAAAGGTATCAGCGAAAAGAAAGCCATGGAGATTGCGGAACAGATGACAGAAAAGGCGGATATGCGCCGTGCCATGATCTTTTTGCAGAAATATGGGATCTCTTTGAATCTGGGAGCGAAGATATACCAGAAATACGGACAGTCGGTATATGGTGTCCTTCAGGAGAATCCATACCGTCTGGCAGAAGATATCAGCGGTGTGGGATTTCGGATCGCAGATGATATCGCATCCAGGATCGGAATCCATACAGATTCAGATTACAGAATACGGAGCGGAATGTTGTATACTCTCCTACAGGCTTCTGGGGAGGGCCACATTTATCTTCCAAAGGAAGAGCTTTTTTCCAGAGCGTCCAGGCTTCTGGGAGTAGATGTTTCTTATATGGAGAAGCACCTGATGGATATGGTCGTGGAACGGAAACTGATCCTTAAGGAAACGGAAGAGGGAACTGTCGTTTATCCCAAACGTTATTATAACCTGGAACTGGATTCTGCAAGGATGCTGTGTGAATTGAATATTCTCTGCCCTGAGGATGAATACATGATCCAGAAAAGGATTGAAAGAATTGAGAAAGAGACAGGAACCAAGCTGGATGAAATGCAGAAACAGGCAGTGATATCTGCTGCCCAGCACGGCCTGTTTATTCTGACGGGAGGCCCGGGAACAGGAAAAACAACTACCATTAACGCAATTATCCGCTATTTTGAGGAAGAAGGAGCAGAACTTCGCCTTGCAGCTCCTACGGGCCGTGCTGCCAAGAGAATGACAGAAGCTACCGGATATGAAGCACAGACGATCCATCGTCTTCTGGAACTGAATGGTATGCCGGAGGGAGAGCAGGAAGGCAGAGCTGTTCATTTTGACAGAAATTTCGAAAATCCTCTGGAAGCAGATGTGATCATTATTGATGAGATGTCTATGGTAGATATTGCGCTGATGCATTCTCTTCTTCTGGCGATAACTGCAGGAACCAGACTGATCCTGGTGGGAGATGAAAACCAACTTCCAAGTGTAGGACCAGGAAATGTTCTGAGGGATATTATCCGCAGTGGCTGTTTTTCAGTAGTGGAGCTGAAGAAGATCTTCCGGCAGGCTTCCGAGAGTGATATTGTAGTAAATGCACATAAGATCAACCGCGGAGAACAGGTTACGATCAACAATAAAAGCCGGGATTTCTTTTTCCTGAAGAGATACGATGCAGATATCATCATTCGGGTTGTGATCGCGCTGATCCAGGAGAAACTTCCACGTTATGTTGATGCGAAGCCTTATGAAATCCAGGTTTTGACTCCCATGCGTAAGGGGCTTCTTGGCGTGGAAAGACTGAATCAGATCCTTCAGCGCTATCTGAATCCGCCAGATGAGAAGAAAAAAGAAAAAGAAATCGGGCAGCGCCTTTTCCGTGAGGGAGATAAGGTGATGCAGGTGAAAAACAATTATCAGCTGGAGTGGGAAATCCTCGGAAGATATAAGATTCCGGTAGATAAAGGAGTCGGGGTATTTAACGGCGATACAGGTATCATGACGGAGATCAATGAATTTGCGGAGACCGCTACAGTGGAATTTGAGGATGGACGTCAGGCGCAATACTCCTTTAAACAGCTGGAAGAACTGGAACTTGCCTATGCAGTGACCATACATAAATCACAGGGCTCGGAATATCCTGCGGTTATTTTACCGATTCTTTCAGGTCCAAGAATGCTGATGAACCGAAATCTTTTGTATACAGCTGTGACAAGGGCACGTAAATGTGTCACAGTAGTAGGAAGTGAAAATACCTTTGCGGAAATGATCCGTAATGAGAAACAGCAGCAGAGATACAGTTCACTGGACAGGAGAATACGGGAACTGGATGAAGCTGAGATCAACTAGTACAGCTACTAGTACAGCGAATATCTGCTTGGCTGTACTATAAGGAGAGTGCTATCGGGGAGAAAGGACTTTCTTGAAAAAAACAGCTGAAATTTTTCTGAATATGCTCTATCCGAAAAAATGTCCCATGTGTCATCAGATCCTGAAACAGAAGAACAGCCTGATCTGTTCCGGGTGCGCCGGAAAGATCCGGCCAAATGTGGAACCATTGTGCAAAAAGTGTGGCCGTCCCGTAAAAACAGAAGAGGAATATTGTCAGGACTGCCGTAGGGAACAGCATTATTTTTCGGAAGGCAGAAGTATATTTTCATACGGAGAGATGTGGCGGCAGTCTCTGGTACGGTTCAAATATTACGGGTGTCGGGAATACGGAGATTTCTACGCAAAAGCCATGAGTATTTATGGAAAGAAATATCTGGAACGCTGGAGACCGCAGCTTATCGTTCCTGTTCCGCTCCACCCCAGAAAGAAAAGAAACAGAGGATTTAACCAGGCAGCGTATCTGGCAGAACGGCTCAGTGGTTTCTGCGGGATACCCTGGAGGGAGGATGTGGTACGAAAAGTACGAAATACAAGATCGCAAAAGAAACTCAATGCCGCAAAACGGCGGCAAAATCTTAAAAATGCATATCAGGTAACTGCAGATATAACTGGATTATCGGTGCTGGTGGTGGACGATGTCTATACAACGGGCAGTACCATGGATGCCATGGCACAGTGCCTTCTGGAGGCAGGTGCAAAGGAAGTTTATTTCCTTACAGTATGCGCCGGAAGGGCGTGAAAGCCCTGAAAAAACACTTTTCATAGGTAGGGAACTATGCTACAATAAATTTGATTGCAGTTAAACAGTATAGCTGCATAAAGTGCGAAATACGAACTATATATCAGGAGTTTCCTGATAAGAAAGCTTATGAGGAGTTATTTATGGTAAATGAAGAAAAGGTGAAGGTCATGAACCGCCTTGCCATGTATGAACATGGAGAAGGCAGGAAATATCTTCCGGTGAGCAGATATTACCGGAGCGATTATATCGGCCTTGCACTGATCAAAAATTTCTTTCTGGTAACCATTGGCTATGTGCTTCTGCTTGCCGGAATTGCTGCGTATTTCAGTGAATATCTTATGGATAATGTGAATAAGATCAACCTGGTCGCAGTGGGGATTTATATCATAGTCGGATATCTGGGCATGCTGATCGTGTATTCTGTGCTGACTTATATTCAGTATTCTGTGAAATATCACCGCGCCAAGAAGAGTGTGAAGGAATATTATCAGGATCTTACCAGACTGGAAAAAATCTACGGACGGGGAGAAAAGAGAACACCGGTCCGGAGAAAATCGGGAGGACATAGAAAATGACAGCTTTACTTGAGATTAAACAGAATATCAAGAGGTTTTATGGAGAATATGAAGTATATATACTGCCGGTTCTGAAGTTCGCTCTGGCATTTGTCTATTTCCTCTGGATCAACAGTAATATGGGATATATGAAGCAGCTGGATAATATATTTGTAATTCTTGTACTGGCACTGGTGTGTGCTATTTTACCTGTATCCGTGATGATGTTCATCGGATTTGCCATGATGATCGGTCATTGTTATGCGGTGGGACCGGAAGTGGCCGGATTTATGCTGGTACTGATCCTGTTTATGATGATCCTGTTTCTTCGGTTCAGCGGATCTCAGAATCTTACATTGATCCTGACACCTCTTTCTTTTGGATTCAGTGTTCCTACACTCCTTCCACTGGGAGCAGGTTTACTTGGCAGTGCGGTTTCAGCACTTCCGGCAGGATGTGGTGTGGTGATCTATTATTTTATCCGTTTTGTACATGCACAGTCCGCGGCACTCAGCGATCAGGGAACAGAAATTGCCGAGAAGCTGAAACTGCTTTCGGACGGACTGGTCCAGAACTGGGCTATGTGGATCACAGTGATTGCTTTTGTGGTTGTTGTATTACTGGTGAATCTTCTCAGAACACGCTCTTTTGACTACGCGTGGAGAATTGCGATCATTGCAGGTGGTGTGGCCTATATTCTGGTTATTCTTGCGGGAGATTTTTGCCTGGATGTGACGGTATCAATGGTTCCGATGATCATATCTACAGTAGTTTCAGTTCTGATCGGGTTTGTACTGGAATTCTTTGTCTATGGCGGAGATTACAGCAGGACAGAACGGTTGGAGTATGAAGATGATGAATATTACTACTATGTAAAAGCGGTTCCGAAAGCATCAGTGGCAACTTCAGAGAGAAGTATCAAAAAGATCAATGCGGAACCTGTACGTGAAGAAAAAAAGAAAGAAGATAAAGTAGTTTTCCGTGAAGAAAATTTTCCGGAAAGAAAAGAAACACCTGTTACACAGAAACCGGATTTTGGAAGTCCGGTGAATGAGACACCACAGAAAATTGATGAGATTGACTTTGAAAAACAGCTGGAAGAATCATTGAAAGATCTTTGATTTAACCAAACTGCGGAGCAGTTATTTGGTGTAGAGCTACGTAGCGAAGCGGATCGCGAATATCCGCTTGACATATTTTTGCTGATGGTATTTTACTCAGGATGAGCGGAAAGAAAGGAGGAGACTTATGCAGAATATACTGACAGTTCTGACCGGATATCTGGGGAAGATTTCCCTCCCGGGACTTGGGGTTATTGATATTATTGAGATTGGACTGATTTCTTTCTTTGTATATCAGTTTATGGCCTGGATCAAATTTACAAGAGCATATACATTGCTGAAGGGTATTCTGGTAGTTCTCGGTTTCATTCTGATCGCTTATATATTCAAGATGAATACGATCCTGTGGATCTTCCGCAATCTGGCCAATGTGCTGGTGATCGGTGTGATCGTAATTTTTCAGCCGGAATTGAGAAGAGCGCTGGAACAGCTGGGACAGAAAAAAATCGTATCAACCATCATTCCATTTGACAGTGGAAAGGAAGTCAAGGAACGCTTTAACGACAAGACGATCAATGAACTGGTTAAGGCATGTTTTGATATGGGTGAGGTTAAAACCGGTGCACTGATCGTTATCGAAGAAGAAATCCGTCTGGATGAGTATATACGTACCGGTATTAATATTGACGGAATTCTCACCAGTCAGCTCCTGATCAATATTTTTGAGCATAATACACCGCTCCATGACGGAGCAGTGATCGTGCGTGGCAATCGAGTCGTTGCGGCAACCTGTTATCTTCCGCTTTCTGATAATATGGAACTGAGCAAACAGCTGGGAACCAGACATCGTGCAGGCGTGGGAATCAGTGAAGCGACGGATTCTGTTACCATCATTGTTTCCGAGGAAACGGGGCAGGTATCGGTTGCTCAGGGAGGAGAACTTTCCAGAGGCCTTAACAGCAAGCAGCTTCGGGAAATACTTGTAGCAGTACAGAATAAAAAGGTAGTTGACAACAGCAAACTGAGAAATCTGCTGAAAGGGAGAGTGAAACATGAAGAAAAATCTGACTAAGAACATCCCTTTAAAGATCATGTCCGTGATCGTAGGTATTCTGGTATGGCTGATCGTGGTAAATGTTGACGATCCTATCATTACAAAGGGGTTTGTGATCTCCGATGTGCAGATCATTAATGAGGCTTATGTGGATCAGCTTGGACAGATGGTCATGCAGGATGACAGTGAAAATACAGTGCGTGTTTATATTACAGGTGAGCGGAAGACAGTCAACCGTCTCACCTCAAGTGATATTAAGGCAGTAGCAGATCTGCAGCAGGCGCAGTCTACAGACACGGATCCGGTCATGATTCCAATTACGGCCACCTGTGCAGGAGTACTTCCGGAGAATATCCGGGTATCTCCGCAGAATCTCAGCGTACACCTTGAGAAAAAGGTTACCAAAGAATTTGCCATTAATGTAAGCAGCGGTGACAGTAAGCCGGCACAGGGCCTGGAGATTGCATCACTTACTGCCAATCCGGAGAAAGTCAGAGTTACAGGGCCGGAATCACTGGTTGGTAAAATAGATAGTGTGAGTGTGGACGTAAGTTCCAAGATTGACGGGATCGATCAGGACACAACGATCACCGGAGCGGAACTGACGATCACCGACAAGAATCAGGATACCCTTTCATCGAATTCCATGAGTTATCTGAAGTTTGATAATAACGGAAAAGTAAATGTTACGGCAAAACTCTGGAAAGTACGTTCCGATATACGTATCAGTGCAGGATACACTGGAGAACCGGCGGAAGGCTACGTTGTAGACAGTGTTACAACAGTGCCGGAAACGTTCAGTGTTGCCGGCAGTGAGGAAGCATTGAACAGTTTGAAACTTCAGGGAAATACCATATATCTTGATAACGAGAATGTAGATATTTCAGGTAAGAGCAATGATGTGGAGAAGAAAGTAAATCTTGCAGAGCTTCTTCCGGATGGTCTGAAGCTGACAACAGGATCCAGTACGGATCTTTGGATTACGGTTAATATCCTGCCTGAAGGCAGTAAAATATACAATTTCCCGACGGAGGATATTAAGGTAAAAGGCCTGCCTGATAATCTGCAGCTGGCGTTTGAGGTTGCGGATGTAGAATTAAAAGTACAGGCAGAGGATGGCGATCTCTCGGGCTTTAATCTGAAATCGATAAGTGCGACTCTTTCCATGGATGACTGGGAAGAAGGCAGCTATGAAGTGCCGATCAAGATCAGTCTTCCGGATGGTTATAAGCTTCTGGAGGATGTGACTGCTGAGATCAAAATTTCCAAAGTTTCTAATGTTGACAGTGGAAACAGCCAGTAACATATGAGTAAAAGCATGTAAGGGAGACATAGGAATGTTAAGTTATAAGGTAACGGTCAGGAACCCGTCAGGGCTTCATCTCCGTCCCGCAGGACTTTTATGTGGCGAAGCGATCAAATATAAATCTTCTGTTACATTTCAGTACGATGGAGGCACAGCAAATGCCAAAAGCGTATTAAGTGTACTGGGGGCCTGTGTAAAAAGCGGAGATGAGATCACACTGATCTGCGATGGTGAGGATGAACAGGCGGCAATAGATGCGCTTGCATCACTTATCGAAAGTGGATTGGGCGAGTGATACCGTACAAATATATTAATTCATTAACACAGCAGCATGAGCAGGAGGGATTATTGTGAAGAGAAGAGTTGTGGCAATCATGCTCAGCCTTACACTGTGCATGGGTGGTACTCTGGAAGCCGGAGCGACGGCTTTGAGCAGCCCGGATGTGCAGACAGCAGAGGCAGGCACTGGCTCAGAAGACAGCTTCAGTGATGAAGTCGGAGATGAGCAGCAATCGCAGACGGATGAAGACAACGACAGTACAGATGAAGTGGTAGTGCCGGAGAATCCGATTGAGACACCGGATATCACCGAGACACCGGACATTACTGAGACACCGGATATTACCGAGACACCGGATGTTACTGAAGCACCGGCGGAAGATCCGGCAGATGACTTTAATGCGGGAGATGTGGCTGAGCTGGAAGATCCATCTGTGAACAGTGCGGATGCGCAGAAAAATACAGTGGATGCAGGTAGTGCAGATGCGGCATCTGCAACTGCAACCGGAGCAGAGATCGTAAACGGTGTAGTCGTTGCCAAGGAAAACGATTGGGTCAGAGAGGGGGATTTCTATAAGCTCCGTAAGAAGACAGCACCGGAGAGCACTGCATCCGAGGCAAAGGCAGCTGAGAATCCGTCTGAAATCCAGACAGACAGCAGTGATTCCGGGGATAATGCAGGAGAGATAACTGAAGATACAGCAGATACTGTCGAAACACCGGAGGTATCTGAAGATACAGCAGATACGCAGAGTGCAGAACAGCAGGATGAGGCTCAGAATACAGAAACAGAAGTGGCAGAACCTGCATCAGCAGATGAGAACACAGACAGCGCTTCCGGTGATCTGGACCTGGAGAATGAGGACGCAGCAGAAGCCTCCAGTACAGAAGATGCCGCAGAAACAACTGCTAAATATAGCTATTTTACAGCACAGGATGGTCTTCTGAAAATCAAGACCAATGGTCATACAGGATATTATCTGTTTAATGAGGATGGATATCTGGTGACAGGAAGAATGTCACGGGAACCTGGAACACCGGGATATGCAGGAACACAGAAGGTGGAATGGTATTTCCTCGAAAAGGATAAAGCAACTCTGTATTCCGGATATGAGAATGCTGCGATCACCCCATGGACTTCCAACCTTGGTCAGCAGCAGAAGAACTACTGGCTGTGGACAGGAAAAACTTTCCGTTTTTATGATGCAGAGGGAAGCTATAAATCTGTAACTGATCTGAATCTCTATGGAAAGATCAAAAAGATCGGAAATGATTACTATACACTGGCAAGTAATGGCGCACCACGTAAAGGTACAATAAAGCTGAAAGCAGGTTCTACTACCTATGAATATTATTTTCAGCCGGCTTCCAAGGAAGGCGATATTCCTGGAAAACTTTTCTATGGTGGATGGACTTATGTGGTGAACAGTAAAGGTGAGAAACGTTTCATTTACTGCAGCCCGAAGACAGCTACACGTGGACAGATCATGAAACATGGTGTTTATGTATCTATGGTAATGTCCAAGAAATATCTGTACATGCTGAATTCCAGTGGCTATGTAATGAAGAGTACAATGGCGAAGGCTAAGAATCAGGACAATGCCTATTATGTCACAGACAGCCATGGTCGTGTATTGAAAAATAAACTTGTCAGATATAAAGGCGCCAGATATTATTTTGGCGGCAACGGAAGAAGAGCTACATGGACAAATTGCTGGCGTAACTGTGCGGGAGCATCAAACAGAATCTATTATTTTGGAAGCACCCCGGGAAAAGTTGTTGAGAAAAAAGGCTGGCAGAAAGTTCTCAACGCAAAGAAGCAGTTTTATGGATGGTTTTACTTTGACAGCAACGGAAATCACTATCAGAATAAAATGCTGACAGTAAAGAGCTCCGGAAGAAGTTATTATTTTAACAGCAAGGGAAAGCTTGCAAGTGGTAAAACAAAGATCGGTAATAAATATTACTTCTTTGCTACGTCCAATTCCAGTACACACAGAGGCTGGATGTATAAGAACACTCTGATTCGTTATCGGAATCAGTGGTATTATGCAGCTTCCAATGGTGTCCTGAAAAAAAGCGGCTGGAAGAAAGTAGGTAAATACTGGTATTATCTGCAGAATTACACAGTTGTAACCAATAAAAACATAAAACGAGGTTCTGTAAACGGTTATCTGGACAGCCAGGGACGTTTTTCAACAGGCTGGGTGATCTACAGTGACTATTATGATCAGGTAAGATATATCGATCCGGACAGTGGTTCCAAATATCTGACCAATACAAGACGCTGGATTGACGGTAAACTGTATTACTTTGATAAGAACGGATTCCGCCGCAATGACCTTACTTCCATCTACAGAGGACCATATTATCTGGAAGTGGATAAGACCAATGGTGTTATGACTGTTTATACAAGTTCCAATAAAACGATTCCGGTTAAGACGATCCGTGTTTCTGTAGGTCTTCCTGAAACACCTACATGGGATGGTACATACAGACTGTCCCGCAGCTTAAGATGGCAGCCTCTGATGGGACCATCCTGGGGACAGTATGGAACACATGTTGATGGCTGCGGACAGGGAGGAATTTTCATTCACTCTGTAGCCGGTTCCACAAAAAGCGTATACAACCTTCCGTCATGGGAATACCTGAAACTTGGTAATCCGGCATCTCACGGATGTATCCGTACCTGTGTAGCGGATGCAAAATGGGTATATGAGAACTGCAATGGAGCAACGATCCATATTTACAGCAGTGGTAAATACAGCAATACTGAGTCCTTCAAGGGACCGTTAGGCCGCAGACCACTGGCTACATTCCGTGGCAATGGAAGTTTTGATCCGACAGACCCGGAAGTTCCGTGATCTGGAAACAGAAGAGAATATTATTAACAGAAAGTACAAATGAAAGACTGGTGTCAGCCAATAAGGCTGGCACCGGTCTTTTTCCAAATATGGGTTTACTTTCCATTTAACAGTCAGTATAATAAAATTTAGGCAAAAATAAACATGGACAACAATATGGGGAAAGGGAGAAAAATGAAAAACTGGAAAAGATGGCTAGCAGCCGGCTGTATGGCGGCGTTGCTGGGAATAGGAACAATGGGGACTACAGTAATGGCCATGGGCGGCGGTGGAGTCGACCGCAGTGAGGCTGTTGCAGAAGAAGAGAAAGTGCCGGGGGCCAGGGCAACCAGCTCAACAGCAAGCTCAAAGGCATGGAAGAAGCTCAACGGAGTCTGCTATAACGGAAGCGGACAGAAGCTGGAAGGGGCTATTACAAGAGGAATTGATGTTTCAGAGTGGCAGGATACTATCGACTGGAGCAAGGTTAAGAAGTCCAATGTAGATTTTGCGTTTGTAAGAATTTCCTACGGACTGAATCATATAGATATGAAATATGATTACAATATGAAACAGGCCGAAAAGGTAGGAATGCCTGTTGGAACTTATATATACAGCCTTGCCACAACAACACAGCAGGCGATGAAAGAAGCACAGCTTGCTATCAAAAAAATGAATGGTTATAAGGTTTCCTATCCCGTGGTATATGACATTGAGTATGAGAAGATGAGAAGCCTTTCTTCCACACAGATCGCAAACCTTGCCAAGGCTTTCTGCAATGAGGTTAAAAAAGCAGGATATTATCCGATGATCTACTGTAATACAGACTGGTATGACAATAAGCTGGACTGGAGTAAAATGACCGGCTACGATGTCTGGCTGGCACGATATGGTGACACGATCCTTGCACCGAACAAAAAGAACTATAAATATACGATCTGGCAGGCTACAGATGGTGATGGTGGCGGATATCTGAAGAGTACGAAAGGACTGGTTTCCGGAATTCCGTCATATTCTACAGTAGACATTGATTTCGGCTATGTAGATTATACAAAGATCATTACACCAAGGTGGAGAGCCGTAACCAGCTATAAAGCATCCACCAAACCAGACACCTCCAATGGAAAAACCGGCTGGGTTACTGAAAATGGAAAGAAATTTTATTATGTAAATGGTGTTAAGAAAACCGGCTGGATCGAAGTCGGCGGCAAAAAGTACTACATCGACAAAACACTTGGAATGTATAAGAGCAAGCTGCTCAGAGACTCCAAGAATGTGGTCCGTTATGTGGACAGAAATGGAGTTCTCGTAAAGAATCGGTGGATAACTGTCAGCGGCAAGAAGTATTATTTTGATCAATATGGACATGCCTTAAAGGGAAGAAAGAAAGTAGGGCAGAATTATTATTATTTCCAGACGAAATATGGCTATATGATGAAACATGTGAGATACATGGACAGTAAGGACGATCTCTATTACTTTGGCGGCGATGGAATCATGGTAAAGAGCGTATTCTATACATGGAGCGGAAATAACGAAAGCCATACCTATTATTTTACTGCAAGTGGAAGAGCATGCAGATCCTGGCTGAGACATGACGGAAAGAAATATTATTTTGATCCGGAGACTGCGATCATGTACAAAAACTGTACGATCAAGATCAATGGAAAGAGTTATACTTTTGATGCAAACGGTGTATACATAACAGCGGCTGCAGCAAATAAACGTAAATAAATAAAAAACGGCAGTTACCGGCTGTACTGAAAAGCATAAGAGTTTTCGGATACAGCAGGCAATTGCCGTTTTTTTGTTGTAATTATAAAGTATAGATCAGAATACCCAGAATAATGATCAGATTACCAATGATTTTTCCACGGGTGATCTTTTCTTTCAGGATACGCCAGGAAAAGATCAGTACAAAAACATAGGCAGCGGTATCGATTACAGGACCAAATTTCATATCGACTCTTGTATAACACCAGGTATTGAGGAGCAAAACTCCGAAAAAGATGCCATAAGCCAGAATTACTCTCCAGTTCAGATATTCCCTGAGAGGATTTTTGTATGTGATATTGGCGCTCTGTTTCAGCAGAACCTGCGAAATTGCTGAAAAAAAAGTTCCTGCCAGCATGATCAGCATAAATGTTCTATTCATATCTCTGCACCATCCAGACTCCGACCAGAACGACCATGATACCGATGATGTTCTGAATCGACAGATTTTCATGAAAAATAATTACAGCCCATACCTGTGACCACAGAAGATAGACACTCTTGTTGGCGTAGGCCGTGGAAAGGGAAAATTTTTTGATTACCTGCTGCCACGCGATGGCGTAAATTCCACAGTTTGCGATCATAAGAAAAAGAAATAAATAGAGAAACGGGCTATTAAGCCCCTCTTTATTATAATAAACGGACGCAAGCTTGGAAAAAACGCTGGTGAGAGAAAACAGCAGGATATTCAGATGAAGCTGAATATAATCTTTGAGTTTTGTCATGTTTCCTCCATATAAATGTGATTGTAAACTGATAATCAATATATCGCATCTGTTCGTTTTATGCAAGAGAATGTTTCTGTGAAAAGTGCACAGCAACAACGGGTTTACAACAGGAATCGAAAATGATAATATTAAACGATAAGTGTCAACTGATACAAAAGAGAGGAAAAAAACTATGTGTCTATATTCAGTGGTTGTTCCTGTATACAATTCAGAACATACGCTGCAGGAACTGTACACTCGCCTGGAAAAAGTTTTCCGGGAAACAATAAAAGAAGAATTTGAACTGATCCTGGTAGATGACGGATCGAAAGACCGTTCTTTTGAAGTAATGAAAGAACTCCGGGAGAAGGATTCCCGTGTGAAGATCATCCAGATGGCAAGAAATTTCGGCCAGCATCCGGCACTTCTGTGCGGATTTGCCCATGCAAAAGGGGAGTTCATCGTAACGATGGATGATGACCTTCAGCATCAGCCGGAAGAGCTTCCGAAGATGATCAATGTCATGAATGAACGGGATGATGTGGATGTGATCATTGCAAGTTATGAAGGCCGGAAGCATAATCTGATCCGTAAACTGGGAACAAAATTATCCGTCTGGGCTACTTCCAAAATGCTTGGGAAAGACCCGAATCTTCAGATTACCAGCTACCGCCTGATCCGCCGTTTTCTTGTGGAAGCCATGCTGAAGACCAATACATATCTTCCGCAGATCGGCAATCTCCTGGTTTTAAGCTCCAATCGGATCATCAATGTGCCGGTACAGCATGCAGCCCGTGCCTATGGAAAAAGCGGATATTCTTTCCGCCGTCTTGTGAAAGACCTGATCTATGATATCACGGCCCATACGGCATTTCCGCTTCTTATGGTGAGGAACATCGGAATCGCAAGCTTTCTGGTAAGTCTTTGCCTGGCCATCTATTATCTGGTGCGTTATTTTATGTTTGGAATTTCTGTGGAAGGATGGACATCCCTGATGCTGGTAATGCTGGCATTCTTTGGGCTGACACTGCTTTCCATTGGAATTATCGGAATTTATCTTATGAATATCCTCAATGAGGCGAAGAAGATGCCACATTATGTGATCCGTCAGGAGGAAACAGACTGATGAAAAAAGAAATCGGTGGTTATCTGGAACTGGAAGAATCTACAGGTCAGGAATATTATCCTGAACTTTGTGGAGTAAACCTTGGGAGAACCGCACTTCTTTGGTTGATGGAAGCTCGAAACTGCAAAAAAATCTATCTTCCAACATATCTCTGCGATTCTGTGACCGGAGCCTGTGAAGAAACAAAAGTGGAAATAGAATTTTATCATATGGATGAAAAGTTATGTCCGCTTCTGCCGGAAAAGAAACTTCCGGATGGTGAATATCTTTACCTTGTAAATTACTACGGACAGCTGACCGATGACAGAATCCGGCAATATAGGGAAATTTACGGAAACATTATCGTGGATCATACACATGCATTTTTTCAGAAGCCTCTGCCTGGCGTGGATACTTTGTACTCCTGCCGGAAATTCCTGGGGGTCAGCGACGGGGCATATCTGTCAACGGATGCGAGTCTGCATCCGGAAAAGAAACCGCTGGATCATTCCATGGGAAGACTTGAGCACATTCTGGGCCGATATGAGTATGATGCCGGTACTTTTTACCAGAAGATGCTGGACAATGCGGCAGATTATCATGAGATGGAAATCCGCCGCATGTCACGGCTGACTGGAAATCTTCTCCGCTCTATGGATTATCCTTATATAAAAGCGAAAAGAGAAGAAAATTATCATCTGCTGACAGAACTTCTTCCGTCAGAAAGTATTTTTAATCAGGTAATTCCTGAGGGACCGTTTGCCTATCCCTATTATCATGAGGACGGGCTGGCACTTCGAAAATGGCTGGCCGGCCGGAAAATTTTTGTGCCGACCTACTGGCGGAATATCATCGATCATTTTGATGAGGATACCATGGAATATGACTGGGCCGCCAATGTCCTTCCTCTGCCCTGTGATCAGAGATACGGGGAGGAAGAAATGCGTTACATTGCGGATTCCATAAGAGAATGGGAGGAAACAAAAGCATGAAACACCGACTTCTGATACTGGGAACTCTGGGGGAATTTGTACAGCTGGTACAGAAATCCCGGGAAAAAGGATACTACACCATTGTCTGTGACGGATATCCGGATGGTCCGGCAAGGAAATTTGCGGACGAGGCGTATCAGATTCCGGTAACAGACACGGAAAGAATTGCAGAACTTTGCCGGGAAAAAGAAATTGACGGTATCATTACTTCCTTTTCTGACCTGCTTCTGGAATGTATGGTGAAAATTGCCGACAGGGCAGGACTGCCCTGCTATCTGAAACCGGAACAGCTTCCATGGTACCGCGATAAATCCGAGACAAGGGCACTTCTCCGGAAACTGGAACTGCCAACCCCGGGATTTCGAAAGATCCCTACAGCGGTGCTGGAAGATCCGGACAGAAAATCCAGGCTTAAGGAGCGGCTTAAAGGGCTTCGTTACCCGGTAGTCAGCAAACCGCTGGATAAATACGGTTCCCGTGGAATCTATATATCTGAAAATCTGGATGAACTTATAGAAGCGTCACAGAAAACAGCAGAATTTTCTGATATGCCGGAGATCCTGGTGGAAGAATATAACGATGGATATGAATTTAATATGATGACCTGGGTCCTGGATGGACAGGTTCATGTGATCAGTATTGCAGACCGTGAAAAAACATCGGTTGCAAAAGGCGAAATTCCCATCAGTACAAGAAATGTCTATCCGTCCAGGCTTATGGCAAAGGTAGAGAGACCTGCCACAGAACTTCTGCAGGCCTATATAGAAAAGACCGGTCAGAAAGACGGAGCGCTTTCCATGCAGTTCTTCTGGAAACCCGGGGAAGGAATCCAGGTCTGTGAGATTGCGGCACGTTTTTTCGGATATGAGCATGAACTTACTGACATAGTATACGGATTTAATATGGAAGAACTTCTTCTGGCTTCTCTGTATGACAGAACAAAACTTCAAAAAATGCTCACAGACCATGACATACACAAACCACATTGCTGTGGCGCTGTGATCTATTTTCAGGGAAGACTGCTCACCATCGGAGATCAGTCGAAAGCTGTCCGGCTGGGACAGAAAAAAGAAGTGGAAAAACCGTGGATCTTTTATAGAGAAGGAGAAACGGTGATCGAACATGGTCCGAATCCATATCTGGCACTGTATTACGTAAAAACGGAAAACCGTGAGGAAATGGATGAACTGACACAGGAATTTTACAGGGAAATGCACATTCTGGATCCATCTGGAAAAGAAGTGGCATATCAGAATCAGATCCCCGATTATACACCTGCAGAAAAATAGGCATTGAATTTACAACATGAGTGTGAGAAAATGAAATGTACAGTTAATAAAGAAAAACCATGAAAAACAGAAAATAAAGAGGAAATACATGATTGATTTTAACAGACCTGCGTTTACAGGTAAGGAATTTGAGTATATCCGGGATGCGGTAGAACGGGGAATGCTCTGTGGGGATGGAATCTACACGAAGAAATGCTCTGCATGGATGGAAAAACGTTTTCATGCCGGGCATGTAATGCTGACGACTTCCTGTACCCATGCGCTGGAGATGGCTGCATTTCTTGCGGATATCCAGCCAGGTGATGAAGTGATCATGCCATCGTATACCTTTGTGTCAACGGCAGATGCATTTGTGCTGCGGGGAGCGAAGATCGTATTTGTGGATATTCGGCCGGATACCATGAATATCAATGAAAAACTGATCGAACAGGCGATCACAGAAAAAACAAAAGCAATCGTTCCGGTTCATTATGCAGGTGTAGCATGCGAGATGGATACGATCATGGACATCGCCAGACGCCATAATCTGAAAGTTGTGGAAGATGCGGCTCAGGGTGTGGATGCCTACTATAAAGGAAAAGCGCTTGGAACTATCGGGGATTTTGGCTGCTACAGCTTCCATGAGACGAAGAACTATACTATGGGAGAAGGCGGCGCGATCCTGTTTAATGAGGACCAGTACCAGGAGAAGGCGGAGATCCTCAGAGAAAAGGGAACGGACCGCAGCAAGTTTTTCCGCGGACAGGTAGATAAATACCGGTGGATGGATTACGGTTCCTCCTATCTTCCAAGTGAGCTGAATGCGGCGTATCTTTATGCTCAGCTGGAACAGCATAAGAAGATCAGTGACAAGAGAATGCAGATTTATGATTTTTACAATGAAAATCTGAAGTTCCTTGCCGAAGAAGGAAAGATCGAGCAGCCTTATGTTCCAAAAGAATGTACGCATAATGCACATATGTACTACATAAAAGTTCACGATATCAAAGTACGTACACGGCTTCTGAAATATCTTCGGGAGCGGGAAATCTGCAGCGTGTTCCATTATGTACCCCTTCATTCCGCACCCGCAGGAAAGAGATTCGGAAGATTTTCCGGGGAGGATGTTTATACAACAAAAGAAAGCGAACGGCTGATGCGTCTGCCAATGTTCTATAATCTTGACATGGAGGATGCGAAACGGGTCGTGGATGCAATTGCTTCTTTTGATGGATTCTGATAGAAGAAGGGGAGAATTATGAAAAAAATTAAAAAAGTATTTATGATCCTGGCAGCAGTCAGTGTGGCGCTGATGCTTCCGGTACAGGCTATGGCAGCGGTGGATCTCAATGCGAAATATGACATCAGTACCAACCAGATCCAGGGATGGCCGGCCGGAGCCGATATCATTTCTGACACGGGCGTTCTGATGGACGCGGATACGGGTGTGGTTCTTTATAATAAAGGCGCAGATGAACAGCGTTATCCTGCAAGTATCACCAAGATCATGACACTTCTGGTGGCGGTTGAGAATTCCAGCATGGATGAACAGGTAACATTTACACAGACGGGTGTACAGAATGTAAATGCGGATTCCAGTAACATTGGCACGCAGGTAGGCGAAGTCCTGTCCATGAAAGACTGTCTTTATGCACTGATCATTAAATCGGCCAACGATGTTGCTGCACAGATTGCTGAGCATATCGGTGGCACGGAGCAGGCGTTTATCGATATGATGAACCAGCGAGCTCAGGAAATCGGATGTACGAATACACATTTTGCCAATTCCAGCGGACTTCCGGATGATAATCATTATTCCTCCGCAAGAGATATGGCTCTGATCATGAGGGAAGGTCTGAAAAATGACGATTTCCGTACTGTGATCGGGACTGCGGATTATACGATCCAGCCTACCAATATGAATGCTCAGCAGAGAGTTCTGCATACGCACCATCCAATGTTCGCGCCGGAAAGCGGATTTTATTATCAGGGATGCATCGGTGGAAAAACAGGAACTACAGTTGCGGCAGGCCATACCCTTGTTACTGCGGCTACAAGAGATAATACAACGTATATTGCAGTGACCATGAGGGCAGCTGATCTGGCGAATTCCTGTATGGACAGTACTGCCATGTTTAACTATGGTTTTGATAATTTCACAAAAACAGAAGTAGACGGAGGAAGTGTGCTTCTTCCAAAGGGAACAGATCTGAATTCTCTCACAAAGAAATCCGAAGATGTAAACGGAAAAACAGAAACTTCTTATTATTTTGGAGAATATCTGGTGGGCAGCGGAAGTGTGGCACAGGCTACAGCAACTCCAACGCCGGAGCCAACTGCGGCATCTGATCAGGAAAATACAGAAGGTTCCGAAACAGAAACAGCAGCAGATCAGACTGCTGCAAAAACAGAGAAGAGTACAGCCAGCAAAGAAAGCAGCGAAACAGAAGGAATGCCGGTACTTCGAAAGATCCTTCTGGGAATCATGGCAGTTATGATCCTGATCCTGATCGCTCTTCTTGTGGCACTCAGAATAAAAGAAAAGAAACACGCAAATAAATATCGTTAGAAAAGGAGAAAGAAAAATGGGAAAAATAAAAGTAACACAGTGCGGAGATATTGAAGGACTGAAAGTGATCGAGCCAACAGTTTTTGGGGATTCCAGAGGATATTTCATGGAAACTTACAATTACAATGACTTCAAGGAAGCCGGCATTGATGTGGAATTTGTTCAGGACAACCAGTCCAGCTCCCGTTACGGTGTCCTCCGCGGACTTCATTTCCAGATCAACTATCCGCAGGATAAACTGGTACGTGTGGTAAACGGAGAGGTTTTTGATGTTGCAGTTGACCTTCGTGAGGGATCCAAAACATTCGGAAAATGGTACGGAGTAGTTCTTTCAGCAGAAAACAAGAAACAGTTCTTTATCCCGAAGGGATTTGCCCACGGATTCCTGGTACTTTCCGAGAATGCGGAGTTCACCTACAAATGCTCTGACTTCTATCATCCAAACGACGAGGGCGGTCTTATCTGGAATGACAAGGATATCAATGTAGAGTGGCCGATCCCGGAAGGCATGGAGCTTATTTTCTCCGACAAGGATCAGAAGTGGGGAAGCTTCGAGGAATATAAGAATCGATAAGGAATTACAGAATGAAGAAAATATTAGCTTTGCCGGCAGAGCTGTACCAGAATCGAAAGCTGGTTTTAAGCCTTGCAAAAAATGATTTCAAAACAAAATATGCAGGATCCTATCTTGGCATTGTCTGGGCATTCATCCAGCCTATCGTGACGATCCTGGTCTACTGGTTTGTATTTTCCGTGGGACTGAAAGCCGGAACTGTATCGGATTATCCTTTTGTACTCTATCTGGTATCCGGTATCGTGCCGTGGTTTTTCTTCCAGGATGCGTTAAACGGTGGAACCAATGCACTGATTGAGTACAATTACCTTGTAAAAAAGGTTGTATTTAAGATCAGTATTCTTCCCATCGTGAAGATCATTTCCGCACTTTTTGTGCATGTGTTTTTTGTAGTGTTCGCACTTATTTTGTGCGCATGTTATGGATATACACCAAGTTTATATACACTGCAGATTATTTATTATTCCATCTGTACCTTCCTTTTGGTACTGGGGCTTGTGTATGCCACAAGTGCAATCGTCATTTTTTTCCGTGACCTGACCCAGATCATCAGCATTTTTCTCCAGGTTGGCGTATGGCTTACACCGATCATGTGGGATATCAATATGCTGTCTTCACATCCATGGCTGATCAAGCTGTTCAAGCTGAATCCAATGTACTATGTAGTTACGGGTTATCGTGATTCCATGCTTGGTCATGTCGGAATCTGGAACCATGCTTCATGGACGATCTATTTCTGGGTGGTTACGATCCTGCTTTTCGGACTGGGATCTGTAATATTCAAACGTCTGAAACCGCATTTTGCAGACGTTCTTTGATCGAATCAGGGAAGTCTCCTGCGGAAACTTGCTCAGTACGCAGAAAAACAGCAAAACGGCGACAGATTGTGAGAGTGAACGATTTACACAAAAGTGAGGTTAAAAATGGCAGAAGATATTGCGATTTCAGTAAATGATGTCAGTAAAATGTATAAACTTTACGATAATCCCATGGACCGTCTTAAAGAGTCTCTGGGATTATCCAGAAAAAAGAAATATAAAGAGCACTATGCTCTGAACCACGTATCTTTTCAGGTGCATAAAGGGGAAACAGTAGGAATCATCGGAACCAATGGATCTGGTAAATCTACGATCCTGAAGATCATCACAGGCGTACTTTCTCCTACAGGTGGAGAAGTTTCCGTAAATGGAAGGATTTCCGCTCTTCTGGAGCTTGGAGCAGGATTTAACGGAGAATATTCCGGACTTGAGAATGTATATCTCAACGGAAGTATGATCGGTTTTTCCAGAGAGGAGATTGATGCCAAGCTGCAGTCTATCCTGGATTTTGCAGATATTGGAGAGTTTATCCATCAGCCGGTAAAAACATACTCCAGTGGTATGTTCGTGCGTCTGGCTTTTGCGGTGGCCATCAATATCGATCCGGAGATCCTGATCGTTGATGAGGCGCTTTCCGTAGGTGATGTATTTTTCCAGGCAAAATGTTACCGGAAATTCGAGGAGTTCAAGGAAATGGGTAAGACCATTTTGTTCGTAAGCCACGACCTGAGCAGTATCGGAAAATACTGCGATCGGGTTGTTCTTCTCAACAAAGGAGAAAAGCTTGCGGAAGGTGGCGCCAAGGAGATGGTCAATCTCTACCGTCGTGTGCTGGTGAATCAGTATGATGATGCAGATCTGGAGGAAGGTGCAGAGAATGCAGAAGCAGGGCAGGATGGTCAGCTGACAGATGGCACAGCTGGAGAAAATGTGTCGAAAAAAGAGCATGCCGGAGGCGGCAGGGCTATGAAAGACAGCCTGAATCTGAATCCGAAGGTTCTTGAGTATGGCAGTAAGCTTGGAGAGATCGTGGATTTTGCGATCCGGGATGATACCGGAATGATTACAAATGTGATCGAAAAAGGTAAAGAATTTTCTGTTCAGATGAAGGTACGCTTTCAGGCAGATGTCAATGACCCGATTTTTGCATTCACACTGAAAGATCTGAAAGGTACGGAAATCACAGGAACAAACACCATGTATGAACACACTCCTGTGAAACCGCAGAAAGCCGGTGATGTGCGGGAGATTACTTTTAAACAGATAATGCCGCTGGAGGCAGGAGAATATATGCTTTGTCTGGGCTGCACAGGATATAAAGACGGCGATTTTACCGTATTTCACCGGCTTTATGATGTGTGCAATCTGACGGTGATCACAGATAAAAAAGCAGTGGGATATTTTGACATGTTTTCCAAAGTATCTGTGAAATAAGTGGAGGAACTACTATGGCGGAGTTGAATTTAGATTATTATACGGCGAAGGATCATTATTCCGATGGGGATATCGAGGAAACACTTCTGAAAATGGCACAGGAAGGGAAATCGTTTGAGGACCTGCCGGAGGATGAAGTGAGTTTTCCCATGGTCTATCATTTTTCCGGACTGCGGGAGAATATTTTAAGCTGGTACCCTCTGAAAGAGACGGATTCCGTTCTTGAGATCGGAGCCGGATGCGGAGCTATTACCGGAATGCTTTGCCGCAAGGCCGGGCATGTGACTTCAGTGGAGCTTTCCAAGCGTCGTGCAGACATAAATTATGCAAGAAACAATGATAAAGAAAATCTCACGATCATGGTTGGAAATCTCAACGACATGACTTTTCCGGAGAAATTCGACTATGTGGTAGTAAACGGTGTTCTGGAGTATGCCATGAGTTTTACGGAAGGAAAAACTCCTTACGAGACATTTCTTCAGCGTATGGGTGCATACCTGAAACCGGAGGGAAGACTTCTGATCGCCATCGAGAACCGACTGGGACTGAAGTACTTTGCCGGAGCACCGGAGGATCACACAGATCTTCACTTTTTCGGAATCAACGGATATCCGGGAAATCAGTCTGTGCGCACCTTTTCCAAGAATGAACTGGGAGAGCTGCTGGAAAACAGCGGCTTTCCTTTTCTGCACTTTTATTACCCGTACCCGGATTACAAATTTCCTACAGAAATTTTTACAGATGAGAGCCTTTATACCAATTCCTATGGAAGAAACTATCCGGTGTACACAGATAAGACAGCGGATCTTTTCTCAGAACATGCAGGGGTAAAAGCTTTTGAAAAAGAGAAGATCCTGAGCAGTTTTGTGAATTCTTTCCTTGTGGAGGCCGGAAGAACAGAAAGACAGGAGAAGGAAGAAATTCTCTATGTAAAACTGAATCAGGAACGAAAGGAAAAGTTTCGGCTTCTGACAAAGATCGTTCGTGAGAACGGAGAGGTCCGTGCAGAAAAAGAGGCCATGGTGCCTGAGGCAGAGTGGTTCCTGAAGACCCTGGAAAAGCTTGGAGCGGAAAAAACAGGCTCTGATAAATATAAAAATCTTCCATGCAAGGCAGAAAACGGAAAAGTCAGCTATCCGCTTCTTACCGGAAAAACTCTTCATCAGGAAATCGCTGAACTTGCTCATGAAGGAAAAACCGGGGAGCTCAAAGGACTTCTTAAGAATTTCCATCGGGATTTTTTCCAGTCCCGCAGGATCATGGATTACAGAACGAAAGAGTTCTGTGAGGTATTTGGAAAATATCCCGGAAGAACAGATTATGAATGTGTCTGCCCTGCCAATGTGGATCTGATCTGCAGTAATATTTTCATGGGTGAAAGCCAAAATCAGATCATTGATTATGAATGGATGTTTGATTTTCCTGTACCGGTGAATTTCATTATGTGGCGTCTGATCCATGAACTGTATACTCATATTCCGGAGCTGCCACAGCTGATACATGAAGATGATATGATGGCAGAATTTGAAATCGGTTACACAGATTATGAGATCTTCATGAAATGGACCATGCATTTTGTTTATGAGTATGTTGGATGTGGATCCCTGCTTCCGTTTGAACAGAAAAAAGTACCGGTTTCCGTAACAGAGCTGGTGAACAGAGAAAGAGAAAAACACCAGATGCACAGTAAGATTTACTATGATCTTGGTGAGGGCTTCTGTGAAGAACATACGCTTTATGCAGAGGGAAAACTTACAGGAAACCGTTTTCGGGTGGAGTTTGATCTTTCCGAAATTGAGGGGATAAAGAATCTCCGATGGAATCCGGCAAACGGTCATTTCCTGAAAGTAAAAGTAGAGCGCCTGGACTGCGGATGCAGTGCAGAACTTGTGCCGCAGGGTGTTCATATGAAGGTGGACAACAGTATAACCGCATTTTTTACAACCGATGGTTTTTATCTTATTCACGTTACACACCCGGAAAATGTAGATAAGATCGTAATTGAGGGAAAACTTGACTGTCTGGAGCTTCCGGATGTGGAAAAGCTTCTGGCATTTGAAAAAGAACGGGAAGTACGCAGGGAACAGGAAAGAGTTAAAAAAGAGGCCGAACGTGCAGCAAAACAGGCGGCGGAAGAGGCAGCCCGTATGCAGGAAGAGGCACTGCGTCATCCTGGCAAAAAAGCTCAGGTGAAAAGGCTGGTCAAAAAAGTTCTCCATTATCATACAGAGCCAGCAACTGTGATGGGAGTGGAGGCAACTCCTACCTGTATGGGAAGTGTTGATTTTTTCCATTATGAAAATGGTACTTTAAATGCCATTGGCTGGGCATTTGATCCTACATTTGCTTCCATGGGACAGCCAAGGATCGTATTTTACCAGGGAACACAGAAGCTTCAGGAAGCTTCCTGTACTACGATCTATCGTACGGATGTAGCCAATGCCATTGGAAAGCCGGAGGCGGAAAGTGCGGGATTTTCTTTCCTGGCAACGGTTCTTGCGCCGGCAGAGATTTCTGTTTTTCTGGAATACGGAACAGCAGCAGATACCGGAAGATTCCTCATTGGAAAGATTCCCGGAACCAGAGATCAGAAGGAACTTCTGGTATATGCCATTGAAGATCCGAAGAGTATCGGAAATCTCCGCCACTTCAAACAGCGTTATGTCCGCAGTGTGAGAAAAGATTATCCACAGGCTGTTTATCAGCAGAAGGTGGATGTGATCGTGCCGGTTTATAATGGTCTGGAGTATTTTGACGCCCTGTTTTCCGGAATTGAGAAGACAAAGGTTCCGTATCGCCTGATCATTGTAAATGACAAGAGCCCGGACTTGGAAGTAGGAAAATATCTGGAAAAATATGCCGCTGAGCATGACAATGTGGTACTTCTTAATAATGAGACCAATATGGGCTTCCTTCCGTCCGTAAACCGTGCGTTAAAGATGGCGGAAAATCACGTTGCCCTTGTAAATACAGATGTGGAGGTTCCGGAAGAATGGCTGGAGCGCCTGATGCTTCCCATCTTCGCAAAGGAAAAAATTGCGACCACCACACCGTTTACCACCTGTGGAACCATCTGCAGTTTCCCGGATTTCTGCCGGGATAACAAGCTGTTCGAGGGAATGCCGCTGTGGGAGATCGATGACGAATTCCGTATGATCCGCCCGCAGTATCCGGCCATGCCTACCGGTGTGGGATTCTGCATGGGTATGAACCTGAAAGCAATCAGAGAAGTCGGACTTCTGGATGAGGAGAACTTCGGAAAAGGCTACGGAGAGGAAAATGACTGGTGTCAGCGTGCCATAGCAGCAGGTTATGAGAACGTACATGTAGATAACCTGTTTGTATATCACAAGCATGGTGGAAGCTTCCCGTCCGAGGAGAAACAGCGCCTTCTGAAAGAGCACAGTGATGCACTGCTCCGCAAGCATCCGGACTACAACAAGGATACCGCAGATTACTGCAGAAGAGATCCGCTCCGTCCGGTAAGGCTTTATGTGGAAATGAAACTTCTCAATAAGAAACTGGATGTGCCTACCATTGTGGCTTTTGACCATGATCTGGGTGGTGGAGCTACGGCTTATCTTGTTGAGAAAAGGCGTCTGGCACTGCGGGAAGGATACCGTTTTGTAACTATCCGCTATAATATCGTAAGCAACCGTTTTTACTTTACGTATCAGTATAAGCAGTATGAGATGGAATTTTTTGCCAACGATCTGGAAACTGCTCTTGGAGAGCTGATGCGTGTGGATGAGATCTGGATCAACGAGCTTGTAACTTACCAGAATCTCTATGGAACCCTGGAGCGTATCCTGCGTCTTAAGAGAGAACAGGGTGCGAAGATCCTCATGCTTCTTCATGACTTCTTTGCTCTCTGTCCGGCAGTGAACCTGATCGATGCGAAGGGAAAATACTGCGGCGTTCCATCCTGCGATGTCTGCGACAAATGTGTTCCGGACAACCGCAGCAATGCATGCACAGAGTATGGAAGTGGAACTCTCTGGCGTACAAAATTCCGGGAATTCCTGTCAAACTGTGATGAGATCCGTGCGTTTTCCGATGATACGGCGAAGCTGTTCAAGCGTGCTTATCCGGATGTATACAATCTCCATGTGATCCCGCATGCACCACATTATCTTCCGGCAGTGAAGAAAACCAGAAAGACCACAGAGACCTTTAACATCGGTCTCATCGGTGTGCTCTGCTACAAAAAAGGCCTGGAAGTTGTGAAGGCGCTTGCAAAATATATCGAAGAGAATGATCTGAGTATCCGTCTGAGACTGATCGGTACTTCCGATGAAGAGATCGAAAGCCCGGTATTTTCCCAGACAGGAAGATATACAAGAGAAGAGATCCCGAGGCTTACCCTGGAGCAGGATATTGATATGTTCCTGATCCCGTCTGTATGGCCGGAGACCTTCTCCTACACAACCTCCGAGATCATTTCCATGGGCTTCCCGGTAGCTGTGCTTCCGGTAGGCGCACCTGTGGAACGTGTAAAACGTTATGGGAAAGGTCTTGTTCTTAAGAATGAGCAGCCGGAGAATATTGTGGAAGAGATGATTTCCCTGTGGAAAACTCTTGGCGGAAATGAACTTCCTGTGGAAAAAAGCAAGATTCTTTTTGTCGGGGAGGAAATTTCCTTTGCATCCAGATATCGTGTGGAACATTTCCGGGAGCAGCTGATCCTTAACGGATATGCATCGAAATTTATCCAGATGGATCAGGCAGAGCAGGAGAAGATCGAAGAATATACAGCAGTTGTGATGTACCGCTGCAGTAAACTGATGGAAGCGGAAATGCTGGCCGACCGGGCAAAAGCTGCCAAAATTCCTGTTTACTATGATGTGGATGACCTGGTATTTGATTACGAAAAAATTTCCGGACTGCATTTCCTTAAAGGCAGCGAATACAGCGATTTCCGTACAACCACAGACCGAATCCACGGATGTATGGAATTCTGCGACGGATATTTTACGTCCACGGAAACGCTGGCAGAGGAAATCCGGGAGGAATTTCCGGGAAAACCGGTGGTGATCAACCGTAACTGCATGAGTATGGAGATGGAAGTTCTGTCTCACGAAGCGGTGGAACAGACAGATAAAGATAAAGACCGGATCTATATCGGATATCTGAGCGGTTCCAAAACCCATGATCAGGATTTTGTCCAGGTGGAAGCCGCACTTCTGGAAGTGATGGAGCGTCATCCTGAGGTTTATCTGAAGCTGGTAGGTGTTCTGGATGAGTCCGGAATGGAGCCGGTACAGAACCGTATTGAAAAGCTTCCGTTTATGGACTGGAGACAGCTGCCAGGAGTCATCGCAGGACTGGATATCAACCTGATGCCGCTGGAGAACACACTGTTCCACTGCTGTAAGTCCGAAAACAAGTGGACGGAGGCAGCCCTTGTGAAAGTTCCAAGTGTCATGAGCCGCAACCGTGAGATGGAATATGTGATCGAAAATGGAAAAGACGGCTGGATGTGCACCACGAAAGAAGAATGGGTCAGTGCCCTGGAATCTCTGGTAACCGATGAGAAGGCCAGAAAAGCCATGGGAGAGGCCGCACATCAGAAAGTTATGGAACATTACCTGACAGAGAATACCGGAAAGGACGCAATGGAGGAATTGTTATGCAGCGAGAGCTATACGAAGTAGAAAAAGACAGGTTTGACCTGAAGGACAGTTCCCTGTATCACCTTCAGGGAACCTGGCCGAAAGACCATAAGCCGGAAGCCGTTCTTGACGGGGAAAAACTTCCGGCTGCCATCAGTGCCCAGGAGCGTGTCAGCGCCCTGGAGCGCTTTAAAGATCTGGATCTGGTAAACGGGGAACGTGTGCAGATGGAAATAAAGCTTCCGGATCTGGAAGGCAAAAAGAAGCTTGTTGTCTATGCGGTAAAGGGCGGAAAACGTATCCAGTGGTTTGCTGTTTCCGCGGCGCAGCTTTACAGGAAGCAGGGAAAACCACAGTACTTTATCGAAAGTATTGAGGTGGAATCCGCAGAAAAAATCTGCCGTGTCCGTGGATGGGCAGCTTTTAACCGTCCCTTAACCATTCGTCTGGAAGACCGCAGCCGGAAGGAAATCCCCTGCGAGATCACCAGACTGAAACGGGTGGATGTGCAGAACCAGTACCAGGAAACAGAAATTGATGCGAAGAGCGGATTTTTCTTTGAATTCCATTATGACAATGTGAAGGAATTTTACATTGTATTTGAGGCCGGCAATGTGCGGACACTTCGTCTGGTGCATCTGCAGCCACAGAAGCGCCTTGCGGAGAAAGCCGCGGTATATTTCCGGAAGGGAAGCCGCTACATGAAACTTCACGGGGCAGCAGCCCTTACCGGAAAAGTTTTCGGAAAGGTAATGAACCGGAAAAACCGTCCTGTGGATTATTCCAAATGGATTGTGAAACATCTGCCGGATAAGGCGGAACTTGCGGAAGAGAGAAAAACAAAATTTTCCTGGAATCCCAAGTTCAGTATTGTGATCCCGCTTTACAAGACCCCGGAGAAATATCTCCAGCAGCTGGTGGATTCCATTGAGGCCCAGACTTACGGAAACTGGGAGCTTTGTCTTTCGGATGGAAGCGGAGTGGACTCTCCTCTTACCGATTATCTTGCCGGACTGGAAAAAAGTGATGAAAGAATCCGGGTGATCCGCAATGACCAGGCACTTCAGATCGCGGAGAATACCAATGCGGCTATGGAAGCGGCAACCGGAGATTTTATCGTGTTTGCAGATCATGATGATGAGATGACACCGGATGCCCTGTTCCAGTGCGTGAAGGCACTGAATGAAAATCCGGAGATCGAGGTCCTGTATTCAGACGAGGATAAGATGTCCATGGATGGCCATAAATTTTTCCAGCCTCATTTCAAACCGGACTTCAATATCGATCTTTTGTGTACAGTAAACTACATCTGCCATCTTTTTGTTGTAAAAAAAGAGATCGTGGATCAGATCGGAATGCTGAAGAAAGAATTCGACGGCGCACAGGATTACGATTTTGTATTCCGCTGCGTGGAAGCTGCGGGAAGAGAGAAGATCCATCATATCCCGAGGATCCTTTATCACTGGAGATGCCATGAGGATTCCACAGCAGAGAATCCGGAAAGCAAGATGTACGCCTTTGACGCAGGCGCACGTGCCATTAAAGCTCATTATGACAGGATCGGTGTTCCGGTAGAAATCGAGAAGGGCGAGTATCTTGGTCTTTACCGCACGAAATTCCTCTGGGAGGAAAAACCGCTGATCTCCATTATCATCCCGAACAAAGATCACATCGATGATCTGAAGAGATGTATTGATTCCATCGAAGAAAAAGCGACTTACCGCAATTATGAGTATGTGATCGTGGAGAACAACAGTACGGAAGATGAGACATTCGCTTATTATAAAGAGCTGGAAGCCTCCAATCCGAAGGCTCATGTGGTGTACTGGGATGGCATTTTCAATTATTCCGCCATCAACAATTTCGGTGCTTCTCATGCCAAAGGTGAGTATCTGCTTCTTCTCAACAACGATACGGAGATCATCAGTCCGGACTGTCTGGAACAGCTTCTGGGATACTGTATGAGACCGGATGTTGGAGCTGTGGGAGCGCGTCTCTATTATGAGGATGATACTGTGCAGCACGCAGGTGTGGTCATTGGTTTCGGCGGCATTGCGGGACACTGCTTTGTGCAGCAGAAGAGGGACGCTACGGGATACTGCCACAGGATCATCTGTGCCCAGGATTACAGTGCGGTGACAGCTGCCTGCATGATGGTAAAACGTGAGGCTTTTGACAAGGTTCACGGATTAAGCGAAGAATTCCAGGTTGCTTTTAATGATATTGATTTCTGCCTCCGTCTTGGAAAAGCCGGATATCTGGTTGTGTACAATCCTTATGCGGAGCTTTATCACTATGAGTCCAAATCCAGAGGTCTTGAGGATACGCCGGAGAAAGTGGCAAGATTTAACCGTGAGATCGCTTCCTTTGAGAAGCACTGGCCGGAAATCCTCCGTGACGGAGATCCTTACTATAACCCGAACCTTACACTGGAGAGTCAGGATTTCTCTCTGAAGCGGATATAGGAGGAACTGATCTTGGAAAAGAAAAAAATCTGGAAAGAAGAACGGTTTCAGGTGCTGGTTCTTGTCCTGGCAGCATTTCTGCTTTTGACTGCATGGGCATTCATGCAGCCGCTGGGAGCGGGCCCCGATGAAAAAATGCGCTACATGGTGGCACAGTATCTTCATAAACATCCGGGAAAACTTCCTCTCGGAGATGATCCTGCCATCCGGGATGCCACCTGGGGAATTTCCTATGCCTATTATCCCATTCTTTCCTATATGGTATCTGCTGTATTTATGGGAATTGTAGGTCTGTTCCATGCTTCTGCCGACGGACTTCTCCATGCGGCAAGAATGGCAGATGTGCTTTTTGTGACCGGATCTGTGTATTTCGTTGTGAAAGCATCCGGAAAGCTTTTCCCAAAAGAGGGAAGATGGCTGTTTGCGGCGCTGGCAGGTTTTATGCCACAGGCACTGTTTTTGGGAACTTATGTAAATACGGATTCCCTGGCACTTTTGTCTATGGGAATTATTCTGTATTCCTGGTCCTGCTATCTGGAAGAAGGAGACTGGAGTTTCAAAAACTCGATCCTGCTGGCTGTTGGCATGGCAGTCTGCGCATTGTCCTACTATAATGCCTACGGCTGGATCTTATGCAGCTTTCTGTTTTTCTGCCTGACAGTCCTTCTGTGCAGGGAAGAACCGGTAAAACAGAGAATCGCTTTTCTGTTTCGAAGAGGAATCGTGATCGCGGCAGTAACCCTTGTTTTATGTGGCTGGTGGTTTGTCCGGAACGCCATTCTTTATGACGGAGATTTTATCGGAAGAAAAGCCTGTGCAGAGTGTGCGGAGAAATATGCGGCCATTGATTACCGGCCGTCCAGATATCCAACACCGGAGAAACTGAAATGGACATGGAAGGATATTCTTCTGTATCAGGACCCGGGCTGGAACCATAACTGGTTACTGACAGTTCTGGTAAGTTTTATCGGAACTTTCGGACTGATGCAGATCTATATGCCTTATGGTGTGAGCAAGGCATATTTCCTGTTGTTCGGGATCGGTGGCCTTGGAGTATTGTCCATGCTGGGAATGTTTTATCCGAAGAAACGTACTGTCGTAAAAGAATGGAAAACATCAGG
The DNA here is from genome assembly GCF_013317245.1 of Blautia sp. MSK.20.85. NCBI lineage: Bacteria > Bacillati > Bacillota > Clostridia > Lachnospirales > Lachnospiraceae > Blautia > Blautia sp. MSK.20.85. The sequence continues at coordinate 160,511 of NZ_JAAIUN010000001.1, read as the reverse complement.
CACTGAAAAACTGAAGATAAAAACAGTGACTGTGTCCAATAAATGGGACAGAAAAGGAATCTTCCATCTGCTGATGATCCTTCTGATCCTGATCCCTGTGGGATTGTTCATGTATTATGTATATTACAGTGACAACCAGGCACAGGGACGTTACATCATGCCGGCACTGTATCCGGCCATGTATTTTGTGACAGCGGGCTGGAACTGTCTGCTGGAACGTTTTGTAAAAAAAGAAAATATCAGAATGTGGATCTACCGGGGCTTAAGTGCACTTCTGGTGGCTTCGCCGTTTTTGTGCTATATCTTCCTGGTGGTTCCGTTTTATCGCTGATTTTCCGAGGGGAAAATCGAAATTGACAATAAAAAAATCCCTCCTGTGTATCCGGATATGACCGGTACACAGGGGGGATTTTTTAACCAAATCAAGTAAGTCCCCTGCTTCAATCGCGAAAAGCAATAAGCAGTGGGTGGGGGACTTGCATATAAGATGTGATGCAGATCAGGAGCGGATAATCCTGATCATACGCCACAGAAGCAGGATCAGGATCAGGAGGCCGGCGCCGCCGATCACAAAATAAGGAATTGGAGAGCGGGATTCTGAGTAAGCTTTTGCGGCATCCATATTGTCATCATTTTCCTGAACCTCTGCGGTAGTGCTTTCTGTGGAGGTGTCTTCCACCACTGCAGTTCCCACCTGAGCTCCGCCAAAGGAATAGGTGCGGAGAATCTGGCCATCGGATTCCGTATCTTCCGTAGTAAGATCATCCGAAGTTGCACCGGACGGAACCATTACGGTACCTCCGGACAGAATGTGGAAATCTTCTTCCGAAAGATCCAGAAGCTGGAAATTGGCAAAACCGTAGTCCATAAGAGTAACCGCTTCATTGGCTGTCTGTCCGGTCGCTCCGTTCATAACAACGCAGATCAGTGTGGTGCTGTTGCGTTCAGCCGCAGTTACCAGGACGCTTCCGGAAGTAGTGGTAGTACTCTCACGTCCGCCGATACAGCCCTGGTAATAAGTGGCGGAAGTCGGATTTGTCATGGAAAAGGAACTGGTGAGGTTTCTGGCACCGCCGGAAACATTGGTGGCCGGTATGGTATAGGAAGTGGCTCCGGAAATTGTCCGGAAACTGTCATTGCTGATTGCTGCCTGCATGATCAGAGACAGGTCGTGGGCGGTGGTGTGCTGATTATCGTCCGGAAGACCGGTAGGATTGGTAAATACGGTATTGGTACAACCAAGTTCCTGGGCGCGGTCATTCATTTTCTGGACAAAAGCATCCACAGAACCGCCGATCTGTTCTGCAACCTGAAGGGCAATATCATTGGCAGAAGCCAGCATGATCGCATAGAGGCACTGCTCCATGGTAAAAACTTCTCCGAGCTGTGAGGAAATATGGGCGCCTCCGTCGGTGACACCGGATACACCGGTTTCTGTCATTGTCACCTGATCGGTTAACTGGCTGTTCTCCAGCGCCAGAAGGCAGGTCATGATCTTAACTGCGCCGGCAGGGGAGAGCGCGGTATCCATATCTTTGGCGTAGAGAATGGTATCGGAAGAATCTTCCATGACTACGGCAGATGCGGAAGTGATCTCAGGCCCCTGTGGCCATCCGCTGATGGAGTTGGTTGTAATACCGGATGTGGCGGCAGCAGCGGTTTCTTCTGTGGCGAAAACTGGAGTCTGGAACACCATGGAAGCTGAGATCCCAAAGGCCAGAAGCGCCGCGGTTATTCTTGATTTTTTCATAATATATGGTACTCCTGTATAAAAAATAATTCTTATGTAAGCAATACATACGTAAATGTTACTGTTCACTCCGTGACCAGCAACACGTAAGCACAGTATAACACACTTTCTCTCTTCCTTGCAAAAAAAATGCGGTAATGTTAAAATACGTTTATCAAATTGAGTAATACGGAGAAAATATATGAGTAAAGATGATTCCACAGGAAAGATTCAATGGGACAGGCTTGTGAAGAAGCTTTCTCCCTATACAGTACAAAAGGGCTTGAGATACCTGAAGCATTACGGACTGAAAGAATTCTGGATCAGGCTTCATGAACGCTTTGAGCCGGAAGAAGTTCCCTACGGACCGTGGTATGAGGCATACAGGCCAACCGAAGAGACTCTTGAGAAGCAGCGAAAGAGGAAATTTCCGGATGGCCCGCTGATCAGTATTGTAGTGCCTGCATATCTGACACCGGAGAGGTTCTTAAGACAGATGCTTGATTCTCTGCTTGCCCAGACATATCAGAACTGGGAACTCTGTCTCGCAAATGGCAGTCCGGAAGATCCGGATATGCAGCTTGTACTGAGATCCTATGCAGAGATGGATAAAAGGATCCGCTATGAAGATCTGAAGGAAAATCTCGGTATCGCTGAGAATACCAATGCAGCCTTTGCCATGGCAAGAGGAGATTTTATCGCACTTCTGGATCATGATGATCTGCTTGCACCCAATGCTCTGTATGAGATCGCAGCTGCACTGGAGGAACATCCGGAGGCAGATGTGATCTATACCGATGAAGATAAGGTCACAACAGATCTGTCCGAGCATTTTCAGCCACATCTGAAACCGGATTTTAACCTGGACCTTTTAAGATCCAACAATTATATCTGTCATTTTCTGGTTGTGAGACGTTCAGTTGTGCAGAAAGCCGGAGGTTTCCGCAGAGAATTTGACGGAGCGCAGGACTATGATTTTATTTTCCGCTGTGTGGAACAGGCACGTGAGGTCATCCATGTACCGGAGATCCTTTACCACTGGAGAACCCACAAATCCTCCACAGCGGATAACCCGGCAAGCAAGATGTATGCTTTTGAGGCAGGAAAGCGTGCCATTGAGGGAAATCTTGAACGAACCGGAACTCCGGGAACTGTGGAGCATACCCCGGATTTCGGATTTTACCGTGTGAAATATCCGGTGCAGGGGGAACCGCTGGTGTCCATTATCATCCCCAACCGGGAAGAAAAAGAAACCCTTCAGGCCTGCGTGGAATCCATTTTTGAAAAAACTGTCTATAAGAATTATGAGATCATTATCGTGGAGAATAACAGCGGTTCCGACGAGATCTTCCGTTACTACCGGAAGCTTTCTGAAGACCCGAGGATCCATCTGCTCCGCTGGAAAAAAGAATTCAATTATTCTGCCATCAATAATTTTGGCGTGCGCCATGCAAAGGGAGATTATCTGCTTTTCCTGAATAATGATGTGAAAGTGATCGATCCGGACTGGCTTTCGGAGATGCTTGGTGTCTGCCAGCGACAGGAAGTAGGAGCTGTCGGGGCCAAACTGATCTATCCGGATAATACCATCCAGCATGCAGGCTGTGTGGTGGGAATGGGCGGCATTGCGGGACATATGTTTGTAAATATGCCGGCAGAACGTACCGGATATCTGCATAAAGCATCCCTTCTGCAGGATATGAGCTGTGTGACAGCTGCCTGCATGATGATGAAAAAAAATGTTTTTCTGGAAGCAGGCGGCTTTACAGAAGAACTCGCGGTAGCATTTAATGATGTAGATCTCTGCCTGAAAGTGAGGAGCCACGGCCATCTGATCGTCTATGATCCGTACGTGAAACTTTATCATTATGAGTCCAAATCCAGAGGTGCGGAGGACAGTGAGGAAAAAGTCCGTCGATTCCAGTCGGAAATCGAATATATCCGTTCTCACTGGATAGACATCCTCAAAAACGGAGATCCGTACTATAACAAAAATCTTTCTCTGTCAAAATGGAATTATTCCCTGAAGCCTCTTCCGGGAATGGGAAAGAAGAAGGGATGAACCAATGCAGGAAGTATCAGTAGTCATACCGAATTTTAACGGGATGGCATATCTGGATGGTGTGCTTTCAAGTCTTGAGAGACAGACCATCCGCAATTTTGAGGTTATACTGGTGGACAATGGGTCCACAGACGGCAGCTGTGCTTTTGTTTCTGCGGAATATCCGTGGGTCCACATGATCCAGCTTCCGGAAAACTATGGATTCAGCAGGGCTGTGAATGAGGGAATTCATGCGGCACGCTCTCCGTATGTGCTGCTTCTGAATAATGACACGGAAGCAGAACCGGATTTTCTGGAAGAGATGGTAGCGGCCCTCAGAAGACATAAAAAAGCTTTTTCCTGCCAGGCAAAAATGATCCAGCTTCATGACCATGACAAGATGGACGATGCGGGAAATTATTACTGTGCACTGGGATGGGCGTTTGCCAGAGGGAAAGATAAGGATATTAACCATTACGATAAAGAGCAGAAGATTTTTTCCGCCTGCGCGGGAGCTGCCATTTACAGAAAAAAAATCATCGACCGGATCGGAGATTTTGATGAAGAGCATTTTGCCTATCTGGAGGATCTGGATATCGGTTATCGCGCCCGGATCTTTGGGTATCAGAACTGGTATGCTCCAAAGGCGAAAGTTTATCATGTGGGAAGCGGAACAAGCGGTTCCAGATATAATCAGTTTAAGATCCGGTATTCATCCAGAAATAATATTTACCTTATTTACAAGAACATGCCGTTCCTTCAGATCGTTCTGAACCTTCCATTTCTGCTTGTCGGATTCGGGGCAAAAATCCTGTTTTTTGCGTCAAAAGGCTTTGGCAGGGAGTATCTGGCAGGAATTAAAAATGGCTTCCAGATCAGCCGGAAGAACAGGAAAGTAAAGTTTTCCATGAGGAATTTTCCACGTTATATCCAGCTGCAGGTTGAGCTCTGGATCAACATTTTTAGGCGATTTGCCGGTTAAAACTCCATATTTTCACAGAAATTTTATATTTCGGAGGGAAGATTTTGTTGCTTTTGGGATGCATCTATTATAAGATAAAAGCAATGAACTTAAATGAGGTGACGGAAATTGATTAAAGATAACCAGAAAAATTTCAGTCGTCTCCATATGCTGATCGATGTATTTGTGATCGCAGCCTCTTATGCGCTGGCGTGGCTGATCCGTTTCCAGGGAATATTTGAACATTCCGCAGTTCAGTCCAAGACCGTTCAGGAATATATGTTTATGCTGATCTTTATCATTCCTGGATATGTGCTTTTATATCAGGCATTTGATCTTTATACACCGATGCGAATGCAGGGGCGTCGTCTCGTGCTTGCCGGAATCGTGAAGGCAAACGCGTTAGGGCTCCTTATCATCATGTTTGCACTTTATAATTTTAAAGAACTGGATTATTCCCGTCTTACACTGGTTTCCTTCTGTTTTATCAATATTGTCCTGGAATGGCTTGTACGCATGTTTGTGTTTTACATTCTCCGGGACATGCGGAAGAAAGGAATGAACCAGAAACAGGTGCTGCTGGTTGGATACAGCCGTGCCGCTGAGGAATATGTGGACAGGATCCTGCAGAATCCGCAATGGGGATATGTGATCAGGGGCATACTGGATGACAATGTGCCGGCAGGCACTACCTATAAAGGAGTCAAGGTGATCGGGCGTATTGCCAATCTGATGATCATCCTTCCATCCAGCCGACTGGATGAGATAGCTATTACCCTGGGCTTAAGTGAGTATTATCGTCTGGAAGAGATTGTTGCACTCTGCGAGAAATCAGGAGTACACACGAAATTTATTCCGGATTATAATAATATTATTCCGACCAAACCGTATACAGAAGACATTCTCGGACTTCCGGTGATCAATATCCGGTATGTGCCGCTGAGCAATACGTTTAATGCAATGATCAAGAGGACGATGGATGTGATCGGTTCTTCGATCGCGATCATTGTTTCATCGCCGGTGATGCTGATCCTGTGTATCCTGATCAAGCTGACCTCTCCTGGTCCGCTGATCTATAAACAGGAACGTGTTGGCCTTCATAATCAGACTTTCCGGATGTATAAATTCCGTTCCATGGAGATCCAGAAGGAGTCCGAAGAAAAGAAAGCATGGACTGTAAAAAACGATCCACGTGTCACCGGAATCGGAAAATTCATGCGTCATACCAGTCTGGATGAACTTCCACAGCTTTTCAATATCCTGAAAGGGGAGATGAGCCTTGTGGGACCGAGACCGGAGAGACCGTTTTTTGTAGAGAAGTTTCGTGAGGAAATACCGCGGTATATGGTGAAACATCAGGTGCGTCCGGGCCTTACCGGATGGGCACAGGTAAATGGTTACCGTGGAGACACTTCTATCAGGAAGAGGATCGAATGTGATCTGTACTATATCGAAAACTGGTCAGTAGGATTCGATATCAAGATCATGTTCCTCACCATATTTAAAGGCTTTATCAACAAGAATGCATACTAAAAAGGGGAAAAGGAAAAGATGTCAAAACCTCGGAAAAAAAGAAGAAAAGTTCTGTTTATCCTGGAAATTATCGTACTGCTCCTGTTTATAGGAGGCTTATATGTTTACGGTCAGATCTCAGCCAAGCTGGACAAGATCGATATTCAGGAAACAGATCTTCAGGAACAGGATATCGTAACCAATGACCAGGCACCGCAGATGACGGGTTATACCACATATGCACTGTTCGGACTGGACCACAGAAGCAAGAATGAGAAGCTGAACACAGAGAACAGTGATACCATCATCATTGCAAGTATCAACAACGACACGAAGGCAGTCAAGCTGGTATCTGTTTACCGAGACACACTTCTCAATGTGAAAGATGATACCTATTCCAAAGCCAATGCAGCATATGCCCTTGGCGGACCGGCACAGGCAGTTAATATGCTGAACACAAACCTGGATCTTAATATTACAGATTACGTATCCATTGATTTTGACGCACTGGTAACAGTAATAGACTGTCTGGGAGGACTGGATATCCCGCTTTCCTATGCGGAGATCGTTCATATGAACAACTACTGCGTGGAAACTGCGGAAGAGACTGGCAAGAGTTATACACCGGTAGAGCTGCCGGAGCCGAAGCCGGAAGATCAGGAAGCGATTGTCGGAACCTATCATCTGAATGGTGTACAGGCTACTTCCTACTGCCGTATCCGTTATACGGCAAGCCTGGATATGGGACGTACAGAGAGACAGAGAAGAGTTATCCAGATGATCGTTGACAAGGCAAAAAAAGCCGGCCTTTCCACAATCTTTGATATCATGGATCAGGTTTTCCCGATGGTCAAGACATCTGTTTCCAAGACAGAGATCCTGAAGCTGATCCCGGCAATGATCGGATACTGCATTGATGAAACAACGGGATTCCCGCAGGACTATAAATTTGCTACAGTTAAGGGCAGTGTCATTGTACCGACAACTCTGGATTCCAATGTACTGAAGCTGCATCAGTTCCTGTACGGAAATACAAATTATACACCGACACAGGATGTACTGAACAAAAGTGCGCAGATCGCTGCGATTGTAGGCGGTGGACAGGTACAGGATACAGCGCCTGCGGTAACGGACGCTCCGAATACAACAACGGATGATTCGTATACCTGGGAGGGAAGTACAGACACTTCTGCCGATTACAGCTACGATGACACGGATTACAGTAATAATACAGACTACACGGATTACGGCAATGACACCAGCGATGATACGGATTATTCCGGTGGTGGAGACGATTCGAATACAGATTATTCCGGCGGCGGAGACGATTCAGGAAACGACGATTCCGGTGCAGGAGATACTGGCGATGATACGTCTGGAGGCGGAGATGAATCCGGCGGAGATGACGCTGGGGGAGATGCTGGCGGCGGAGATGGCGGCGCAGGAGCTGACGATCTCTCAGACGGAGAATAAAAAATTAAAATAATCAACCAGCAGAAGGGACCATCCGGTGAGGGTGGTCCTTTCTGGACAGGAGAGAATTATGAATGCAGTAAAAACAGATGTAATCATACCGGCATATCACCCGGGAGAAGAATTTGACAAACTTCTGGAGCGCCTCAGCGCACAGAAATATCCTGTCAATAAGATCATAGTTATGAATACAGAGAAAAAATTCTGGAGAGAAAACTGGGAACAGAAGTATCCGCTGGTGGAAGTCCACCATCTTACAAAACAGGAATTTGATCATGGTGCAACAAGAAGAAGGGGAGCAGAGCTTTCGGATGCGGAGATCCTCATATTTATGACTCAGGACGCATTACCGGCAGACAGAAATCTGGTTGGAAATCTTGTTCAGGCTGTTGCCGGGAATGAAAAGACAGGAGCGGCCTATGCACGACAGCTTCCCAAAAATGACTGCGGTTTCCTTGAAAAATATACCCGTTCGTTTAATTATCCGGAGCAGTCCTGCCTTAAAACAGAAAAAGATGTAGAGACCAGAGGAATCAAGACATATTTTTGCTCAAATGTCTGTGCAGCATACGATCACAGGATCTACAATGAGATCGGCGGATTTCCGGAACATGCTATTTTTAATGAAGATATGATCTATGCAGGCTGGATGGTAAAAAAAGGTTATGCGGTTGCTTATGCAGCAGAGGCTAAGGTTTATCACTCTCATAATTACAGCTGCAGCCAGCAGTTTCACAGAAATTTTGATCTTGGCGTTTCCCAGGCAGAGCATCCGGAAGTTTTTGAAGGAGTTCCGTCTGAGGGGGAGGGAGTGCGCCTGGTAAAAAAGAGCCTGTCTTATCTTCTGAAAACCGGACATATCTGGATGATCCCCGGACTGTTTTTTCAGAGTGCTTCCAAGTATGCCGGATATTTCCTCGGAAAAAGATATCAGAAACTTCCTGAAAGACTGATCCTGTTTTGTACTATGAGTCCGGAATACTGGAAAAAACAGAAATGATCAGGAAGAATCAGCGGGTCACGATTTTTTAAAGGATATATCACAGTTTGAACACAATTGCCTGTTAAACTGTTTTTTATAAAGCAGATGGCATAAGAAAAATTTGAGAAGGGAGCACTAGGGTCATGAGTGAAGAAAACAGATGGGATGAAGATCTGCCAGAGGTAAACGAAAATGTTCCAACAGAAGAGAAACCTCTGGATACTTTTGGAAATACAGATACCGGCAGTGCTGCAGATAACAGTACTGAAAATATAGATATTGCACAGAAACCAATGGCTCATCCATATTCCGCAGGCCGGAGAATGCAGGAGAACGGTTACGGAAATGGAACAAACAGCAGCAATTTTCAGAATAATACCAGTTTTCAGGAAAAACCGAAATATGCACATTATGAAGTGCATCAGCCGCAGGCAGGAAATTATGCGGGAGGAAGTATTCCACCGAAGAAACCTCATAAACCGAAGACAGCTCATGGAGGCGGGAACGGCGGCTTTGGAAAGAAGGCTGCAACAGCCGTTGCCCTGGCAGTGATCTTTGGACTGGTGGCAGGTGCTGTTTTTCAGGGAGTAAATATTGCGGCAGATAAATACAGAGATAATAACAGCAGCAGTACACAGATCGGAAAAACAGAAACTGTTACCGGTACAGAAGAAAGCACAGATGGCAGTTCCACAGAATCCAGTGTGAAAAGCATCGTAGCAGAGAGCGGAACAGTAGCCGGAGTTGCACAGGCGACGATGTCCTCGATCGTTGCGATCACTTCTGTCAGTGTACAGGAGATCCCGAGCTTTTTCGGATATGGAACAAGACAGTATCAGAGTGCGGGAAGCGGTTCCGGAATCATTGTAGGTGAGAATGACAGTGAACTTCTGATCGCAACGAATAATCATGTGGTATCCGGCGCAACAACACTTACCGTATGTTTTGCAGGCGGAGATGTAGTCGGTGCGGAAGAAGAGACACAGGCGATGGCCAGTGGCGACAGTATTACAGACAGTTCAGATAGCAGTGTGGATGTGAATAATGCGGTATCAGCCAAGATCAAGGGAACAGACGAAGAGAACGATCTGGCAGTAATTGCTGTAGAGAAGTCCGATATTCCGGAAGAGACGATGAATGAGATCAAGATCGCACAGATGGGAAGTTCCGACGATCTTGTAGTAGGTGAGCAGGTAGTTGCGATTGGTAATGCTCTGGGTTATGGCCAGTCAGTCACTTCCGGATGGGTAAGTGCCCTGAACCGTACCATCAGCACAGAGGATGGTGATACCAGTGGACTGATCCAGACAGATGCGGCTATTAATCCCGGAAATAGTGGTGGTGCGCTTCTGAACATGAAAGGCGAAGTGATCGGGATCAATGCGGCCAAATACGCAGACAGTCAGGTGGAGGGAATGGGATATGCAATTCCGATATCCAAAGCAGAACCGATCCTGGAAGAGCTGATGAACCGCGAAACACGTGATAAAATAGAAGACACTTCAAAAGTTGGTTATATGGGAATCAAAGCTGCGGACCTTACAACAGAGGCAATCCAGATGTACAATATGCCGGCAGGAGCATTTCTTACAGAAGTTACACCAGGTGGTGCGGCAGATAAAGCCGGGATCAAAAAAGGTGATATCGTTGTAAAACTGGATGGGCAGAAGGTAAGCGGCAAGAATGATCTGGTGGATAAACTTCAGTATTACGAATCAGGCGAAACCGTGGAAGTGGTAATTGCAAGAGCAAATAACGGAGAATATAAAGAAGAAACCGTAGAAGTCACTCTTGGAAGCAAGCCGGCTTCTGACAACTGAAAACAGAAATCTGGACAGGGAGCTGCGTTTTTTGCGGCTCCCTGTTTTATAAAAACTTAATTTGATACGTCGGGATTATGTGGTATAATATGCATTATGACACAAGACGGAAAACGAAACCGGCTTCCGTCTTATAAAAACCAGAAAGGAAATGTTATGGCAGATCAGTTTGATAATAATAAAGACAATGACCAGGAGCAGAAATACGAGAAATTCTGCTTTTTATGCCGCAGACCGGAGAGTCAGGCAGGGAAGATGATCGACCTTCCCAATAATATACATATCTGTGCAGACTGTATGCAGAAGAGCTTTGATACTATGAATACACAGATGAGCAATGGAAATTATTCCGATCTTTTTAACATGCCAAATGTGAGCATGATCGATCTTAGCAGTCTTCAGAATCCGGGAAATCAGGCGAAGAAGATCAAGAAGAAATCTGAAACCCCGAGGCCGGTGATCGATCTTAAAGATATCCCGGCACCGCATAAGATCAAGGCAACGCTGGATGAATATGTGATCGGACAGGAATATGCCAAGAAAGTAATGTCCGTAGGTGTATATAATCATTATAAGAGAGTTGCTACGGACACCATGGATGATATTGAGATCGAGAAATCCAATATGCTGATGATCGGACCGACAGGATGTGGTAAGACTTATCTGGTAAAAATGCTTGCCAAACTCCTTCAGGTGCCGTTGGCTATTGCAGATGCCACCTCTCTTACAGAGGCAGGATATATTGGTGATGATATCGAGAGCGTGGTATCCAAGCTTCTTGCAGCAGCAGATAATGATGTGGAGAAAGCAGAGCACGGAATCATCTTTATCGATGAGATCGACAAGATTGCCAAGAAGAAGAACACCAATCAGAGAGATGTCAGTGGTGAGGCTGTGCAGCAGGGACTTCTGAAACTTCTGGAGGGAAGTGAGGTCGAGGTGCCGGTAGGTGCTACCAGCAAGAACGCAATGGTCCCGATGGTGACTGTAAATACAAGAAATATCCTGTTTATCTGCGGCGGTGCTTTCCCGGATCTTGAGAATATCATCAAGGAGAGACTGAACAAGCAGGCTTCTATCGGATTTTACGCAGATCTGAAGGATAAATATGACAATGATCCTCATGTACTGGAGAAGGTAACTGTAGATGATCTCCGTGCATTTGGAATGATCCCGGAGTTTATCGGACGTCTTCCGATCATCTTTACACTGAATGGACTGACAGAAGACATGCTTGTGAAGATCCTCAAGGAGCCGAAGAATGCCATCCTGAAACAGTACCAGAAACTTCTGGCGCTGGATGAAGTAAAGCTTGAGTTTGAGGACGGAGCACTTCATGCTATTGCACGTAAGGCACTGGAGCGTCACACAGGCGCCAGAGCACTTCGTGCGATTCTGGAAGAGTATATGCTGGACATTATGTACGAGATTCCGAAGGATGATAATATCGGTGAGGTAGTGATCACAGAAGGATACATCCAGGGAAATGGCGGACCGAAGATCCTGATGCGTGGTCAGGAAACTCCGCTGCTGGAAGGATAAAGATAACACAGGAAGCAAATAAAAAGGAGCGTGACAGATATGGCGAAGAGCAGTTTTTGGGATGATCTTGGAAATGCACTGACACGGAAAGCGAAGGGCCTCAGTTCCAAGGCGGAGAATCTCTATGAGATCCAGAAGATCCGCAATAAACTTTCTGCACAGGAGCGTATGACAGAAAAACTGATGATGGACATCGGAAAAATGATCTACACCCGTTATGAACACGGAGAAGCTGTTGACGGAGAAGTGGGAGCAATCTGCGAGGAGATCAGCCAGCACATGCTGGAGGCGGATCACTTCCGGGATGCCATTGCAGCCAGCAAGGGCGAGAAGTTCTGTCCGGCCTGCCATAAGGCAGTAATGAGAGAAGCAAGTTTCTGCCCTTACTGCGGCGCCGCGTGTCCGACAGCAGAACTGGAAGAAAAAGCCACTGACGTGATCGAGCAGGCAGAGGAAGAACTGAAAGACGCAGCAAATGCAGAAGTTACGGAAGCAGAGGAAGTAACAGAGGCAGCAGAAGAAACAGAAACACCGGAGAAGGAAGTATCCGGAAGAGAAACGGAAACGATGAAGACTGAAGAAGCCGCTCCGGAAGCAGAGACTTCGGAAGAAACAGATACGCAGGAAGTGGTGGAAGAAGCAGAAGAAACTGCAACAGAATCTGAAGAAAAAACGGAATAAATATTTGAGATGTGGCAGGCTCCTGAGAGAAAGGGAGCCTGTTGCTGTATTTTTTACAGGGAAAGGAAACGAAAACACATGGAAAATACTTGCCTTCAATATGAGAACAGTCTCACAAGACAGGCAGAAGAATCAATGGATATATGGACGAAAGAACTGGCAGATATGAGTGAAGAACTGATGAACGATCCGATGGCTGTTGTCAGGAGCCTGAACGATGCCAGAAATCTCTGTACAGCCGGATTTTTGATGAGAAGGCAGATACAGGCATCTTTTTCTGAACTTTTGCGTGATGCTTCCGAAGAAACAGGGGAATCCTATGAAGATCTGACCGTAAATAACAATGTCCCATGGCCGGAGAAATTTCTTAAGAATCTGAGTTCCAGGCTGGAAAAATATATGTTAAAGGAACAGAACGAGGTAGTGAAGGCAATCGAATGGTTTCAATGGCTCAGTGACAAAAAATATCCCAGAAAAAGAGAACTTGCGGTAAAACTGTCTTTCCTTTTAAATATGGATGATTATACTACGACAAAATTTCTCCTTGCCTGTGGACACGAACCGTTCAGCGTAAGAAATCCGCTGGACTGTATCTGCCTGTTCTGTAAAATGCTGCGTCCCCAGGGTGACTGGACTAAAGTTAAAAGCATACTCAAAAAATATGAACAGAACAGACCACAGGATGCAGAAGATGCCGGGAAAACGCAGACTGTGGGAAATATCGGCATGACCAGAATGATCAGTAACCAGATACCGGAACTGGCCGGTATCAGTGTTCCGGAATCTGAGCGGGAAGATATGGAAGACAAACTGATCGAATATATGTATTCTGTAGATCCAGAGTTTACCAGACGAAAAATCCTCGTGAAGAAAGATAAAAAAACGAAAAAAGTGGTATCGGATAATCTTTCTGTTTACTATTCCGGATACTCCCTGCAGCGAAGAAAAGACCTGATGGAACTGACACGCTATCTTGTAAAACTGTATCCAACTTACGATTACTGGGCATATCACAAAGGTGACCGCAGAAACGATGCAGTCGGAAAGGTTTCAAATTCCGGAGATAACCAGGTTAAAGTTGAGATCGCGGAAGATGGTTATCCGGATATGGGAAGTCTGGCCAGGGCATTTATGTGTGCTCATGGCTGGCAGTTTGCAGAACCTGGGGAGTTTGGCCTGCCATCACATGGAAGTCTGAAGACGAAACATGACAATATACCATTTAATAAAGAAATTTATCTTGTGTGTAAGGCTTATGAGAGAAGCAACCGTCTGGGAGCAATCAGACGCTTTGTGGAAAAACCGGACAATGCGGCCATTGTTGAACGTAAAGATATACTGTTGCTTGCGTATCTTTTTATTTCCGGATATTCAAGAAATGAAAATGAAGATTTACGGAATGAACTTTATGAAATGGCAGAAGCAAACGAAGAAAAACATTTTTCTGAAAATATGGAAAACATTCTCGGGCAGCTGGAAGATGTTGTTGACAGCTGGGATGAATACGAAAAAATAGAAGGTTATATCAGCTGCATCAATGGATTTCTGATGATGTTTTCTTTTGAACCACTGTATCCGCCATTTCCTCTGGACCGGTTTGTTCTTTATGCGCTTGTGGCGGAGGAGATAGGAACACCGGGGCTGTCATGGGATGGAAAAACCGAGAATTTAAGTGATATGTGGCTGGAATCCGGATATGGAAACGTAGAAGAAGTGTGAATGAGAAAAAGGAAAAAACAATGCGAAAAGTACTGCAGGAAGGAACATGGATCCGTTTATCCCAGGGTGAACTGTATAAAATTACCGGAAAACCTATCGGAGAAGGCGGCGGAAGTATTGTATACCCATGTAAAAAAATATCTTATCTTGATGGGAAAATTACAGTCAGTGAAATTGACTATGCGTTAAAAGAGTGTTTTCCGCTGTCAGCTGCGTTTGTTTTTGAGAGAAGAGAAGATGGTGAGATCGTATCTGCGTCAGAAGATCCGGCATCCGTCCGTTATCTGGATTCTGTCAAAAAAATGCAGATGCAGGAGCAGGAGATAACAGGGAAAATTTACAATACCGCTGCCAGAACGATTCCCGTCATCAGCGCTTCCGGGGAAGTTGAGCTCTCTTTTGATGAGGGACATACTTTTCATCTGGTAAATAACACTGTTACAATCATGACATCACTGGAATCCAAAGGAAAAGCACTGAAATCTTATCTTTCCCAGGGAGAAAAATTTTCGGTTGTCCAGGCATTTCAGATCATAAAACAGGTATTATTCGCGGTGAAAGAAGTTCATGAAGCAGGTTTTCTCCATCTGGATATCCAGGACGGAAATGTATTTATAAAAGGAAGCCTCTCAGAGGAAGATAATCTGGTTTCTCTGGTAGATTTTGGAGCGGCGAGACCTGTCTGCGAGGACGGGTTATGTCCTGTGATTCGTGACAGAGCATTATTTTCCACAATAGGATTCGAGTCGCCGGAGATTGTCGGGCACAATGATGGAACTCTGAGGCTGGGAGCAGAGGCAGATCTGTACAGTGTGGGATACCTGCTTCTTCTGATGCTGACCGGAAAGAGATACACCCAGAGGGAACTTGACTCTGCGAATATCGGCCTGTATCTTTCAAAAAGAAAACTGAAAAAGCTGAACTGTCCGGCTCATATGGCGGATAAAGTCCATCAGATCATTTCGAAAGCGTTAAAGAAAACGCCGGAGGAGCGATATCATTCCTGTGAAGAAATGCTGGCAGATGTATCGGATCTTATTCATGCGCTGCAGCCGTATAAAAGCGATCTTTCCCAGGTTGTATATGATGCGTTTATCTGCTATCGTCATGGGGAAACGGACAGCCAGGCTGCAAAAATACTTCAGCAGAAACTGGAACATTTCCACATTCCGTGGATGCGTAAAAATAAAATAAAAAAGATCAGACGGGTTTTTATGGACGAAGGGGAACTGTCATCCTGTTCTGATTTTGGGCTCCAGATCCGGGAAGCACTGAAAAATTCGGGATGGCTGATCGTGATCTGCTCTTCTGAAACCAAAGATTCCCCCTGGGTTAATCTGGAAATAAAAACATTTCTTGAATTTCATGACAGATCCAGGATACTTGCCGTAGTAACAGAGGGAGAACCGGAAGATGTTTTCCAAAAGGAACTGCTGGGCAGTGACAGGACCGCAGAGGTCCTTGCGGCCGATGCAAGAGGGGAAACACCGGAACAGGTGCTCCGAAATGTAAAGAAAAACGTACTGTTAAAGATTGCGGCTCCAATCTTAGGAACCACATATGATTCCCTGAAACAGAGGCAGAGAAATTATATCATAAAGAAATATGCAGTCATTGGATCTCTGGCTGTGCTGATGGCAAATGCTTTTTTCCTGTTTGCCATGGACAGAAACCACAGGATCGAAGAACAGAACCGGCGGATCATGGAAAACCGGGCGGAGGATCAGGTGGCTCTGTCTGCGGAACTTCTGAAGGAAGGAAACCGGGAAGAAGCGTTACAGGCTGCTCTGGAAGCACAGGAAGAAGGGGATACACCAGTGATCCCGGAAGAGATCTATGCATTGAATTCTGCCCTGTACAGTTATCATCATGAAGGAAACGTAGAAGGTTTCCGGCCGGACAGACAGGTGGAACTGGAAAATAATACAACGGATATCGGTGAAAGCAGTCCGGATGGAAAGGTGTTTTTCTGTCTGGATGAATCGGGAATCGCATATTTTTACAATATGGAAGACTGGTCTTTGAAGTGGAAGTGTAAACTGGAGGAGGAAACTTCTGCATTTATAGATGGAAAGTTTGTTTCTGAGGGAAAAATATTGTTGTTTTCACAGAACACAGCGTACTACACAGACATCGAACAGCAGAAATGTATAAAAAGGATTCCGTTAAAAGAAGAGGACAACATGCTGGAAACTCCGGTCTGGGCACTTCATGATGGAATGCTTGTATTTGGCTGCGAGTCTCTGGATGGAGTTTATGTGTATCGGTATGACCTGAACCAGGACAGCATGGAAAAGATCAGACTGACTGTGGATACAATGGATCATATAACTTCCATCGCAATTTCTCCGGACGGAAATACTCTGGCAGTCAGCTGGGTTGATTATGCTTCCGGGGATATCTGGGACGGAGGCATTCAGACGGTTGATCTGAATACCGGAAAACAGACAACACTGGAAGCTAATCATGTTTCCGTGATCCGTTTTATCAGTAATTCGGAATTCCTTACCATAGAATGTGAGAACGTGCCTTTTGGAAGTGGTGGAATCGATGATAAAAAAAGATACCGTGAAGCAATATATCAGATGGAAAAGGGAAGAGTGTGGGAAAATACGACCCATTATCTGCGGACACAGTATGAAGATTCTCTGTATGCAGATGCAGCAGTATATGAAAATTTTCAGTTTGACAGTGAAAAAAAGGCAGACGTGATCTTGGTCAACCTGGGTACACATCTGATGATCATTGACAGGAATACATATAACATATTATGTGAAGAAGATTTTTCATATCCAATCGTGAAACTGGCAGTGTATAATGAAAGTACAGTGCTGCTTGGCCTTGCGGACGGAAGTGTGGAACGGTTCTGGATGGATGATCGTCAGAAGATTTTTTCCGCGGAAGACAGTTCTGTTGGCGGTTTTTTATATGATGCGAATAAAAAAGTGATCATTCAGATGAAGGACGGGACGCCGTTTCTGGTCATTTCTCAGATCGCGCAGGATACATCCATGAAACCGGCAGAGGCACAGGATATAAAAAAGAAAATTCAGACAGAAAAAACTGTGGAGAAGACGACAGAAGGAACACGGGTTCAGGGAGCGTCAACAAAGCGTTTTGCAGTCATAAATGATACATCGATCGATGTGTATGACGGAGAGAAGAAAGAGCCGTTTTTCACGATTTCCCGCAATGGGGCAGATGAACCACTGGTGGCATTTTTTAAAGAAGATGAACAGCTGGTGGTATACTGCGACAGAAAAGTTACGATCTGGGATCTTGCTTCCGGAAAAAATATCGCCACACAGGTGGTGGATATGGATTCTGCACAGAAAACAGATATTTTGGCAGATCCGAAAGGCAGATATCTGGCGCTGTATACAAGAGAGGGCCAGGTAAGCGTCCATTCCCTTGACGGATGGCTGGAAAGAGTACTGAATATCTATTCTGTGGATGAAAATTCTCAGCTGCACCCGTATGCGGATATTCCTTATGCTTATGTGGATCTTGAGAAAGAGATGATATATGCGCTGGGACGGGATGACGACAGATATTATGGTATTTCTTTCTACGGGTACAGAGAGCTGAGGGAGAAAGCGGAGCAGATCCTGGGGGACAGAAAAGAGAAAACGGTGGATATCACATATATTTTCGGATGATTTTGCAAAAATGTCCGGGGCACTGACGTCATTGCCTGGAACAGGGAGCATCTAACTCACAGAGCACATAGCTCATATCATCAAAATTTCTGGTGTTTATCATTTTCTGATTCAGGAGATCCTGATTCTGCACAGAAAAGATACCGGAAGTGAGTGGCGCGTTCAGGCCGTTCATTCCATCGGATAAGAGGATGATCCTTCTGGCACCAGGTTTTGTCCAGCGATAAAAGCGCAGGTAATAAAAAAGCGGGCAGTTCATGGTCAGATAGGTTGAATTTGGCTGATCTCCTCTCTGAGGAGAAGAGACAGTCTTAAGGAGATCACTGCTGCCAACGTTCCACAAGATGCTGCCGTCTCCCAGATGAACACCGACAAATCTGCCGTCATTGTCTATGGAAATGGCAAGCATGGTTGTTGCCAGCAGCCGGGGATCGATCTGCATTTCTTTTGCCATTTTTTTTAATTCAGTGTCCACAGTCCTGGTCAGCTGCATCCGGATATCGGGAAGGGCACCATGAAGATACTGTTCGAAATTAAGATGAAGATTTCCGGCCAGAGTACTGGCAGCTACACTGGCCGCAATGCCACCATAGGGGCTGCTTCCAGCCCCGTCGCATAAAACTATGGTTGTCTGTGTGGCATCGGAAAGTATTCTGATCTGATCCTGACACCGGCTGATGTCAAATCCGTGGCATTTTCCGGCAGTGCGGAAAGATCGAACATGTATCATAGGAAATGTCCTTTCAACGCATTGGTGGACGGTTTTCTTTCTGGAAGGAGAGAATGGTGATTCCCTGGTAGCGAAGGATTCCGATATCGCCTGCAGAAAAAAATACTTTACGTGGTTCGAAAGTTCTGAGTTTTAAACGTTCTCCGTTTTCGAATTCTACAAGATACCATCCAACGAAGAGAGTATCTGTGATTTTTTCAAGGATTTTTGCACGTGTTGCGAAGACAGGTTTGTTTTTATCGGATTTTTTTATAAAATAGAAAATAGTCCAGACTAAAATAGCAAAACCAGCCATTATAATAAAAAATGTTGTGAAAGCGCCAAAAAGTGCATCGTAATCATAAGTATTAAATCTAATTGTCATTATTTTTTCCTCCTGTTGTAAATATGAATGAAGTTAACGTGTATCGGTGTCTGAGATTTATGGCTTCATGATCAGGTCCTCCTTTTGTTTTGGAAATGTGTTGTTCTTTGAACTGACTACATCATAGCGAAAATGGGAGAGGACCCGGGTTTTACTTTTTTCCTGGTATTTTGTGGAGGAAAAATGGAAAAAATAAAAGAGCTGCTGCCTTCCGAATGAAAGTTCCTCCGGGAAGCAACAGCTCCTTTTGATTTTGGATAAAATAAAAAAGAATGCAGGAAATGGGACTTGAACCCACACGATCTTGCGACCACAGGCACCTGAAGCCTGCGCGTCTGCCAATTCCGCCATTCCTGCATTTTGTCAACCGGCTTACTTCGCTTTGTTTGCTCCGCTCGTCGACTGCTCACTTATAATAACCCAGGAACTAAAGAATGTCAATAGAAAAATTCAAAAAAATTAAAAAAATTCAAAAAAAATATTTTAAGTTAGTTTTATACATTTTTTTTGCATATGGTGTTGAAAAATGACGATTCCTGTGATACAATTTTGAAGATTTAGG
This sequence comes from Blautia sp. MSK.20.85, assembly GCF_013317245.1. Classification (NCBI taxonomy): domain Bacteria; kingdom Bacillati; phylum Bacillota; class Clostridia; order Lachnospirales; family Lachnospiraceae; genus Blautia; species Blautia sp. MSK.20.85. The sequence goes on along the minus strand of NZ_JAAIUN010000001.1, from coordinate 140,736 downwards.
ATAAAATAAGAGAACAAAGAAAGGGAGATTGTATGAAAGCATTTCTGATATTGGAAGATGGCCATGTATTTACAGGAACTAGCATTGGTTCTGCAAGGGAAGTCATCAGTGAAATTGTCTTTAACACTTCCATGACCGGTTATCTGGAAGTAATGACAGATCCTTCTTACGCAGGACAGGCGGTGTGTATGACATATCCGCTGATCGGAAACTACGGAATCTGTTATGATGACCAGGAATCAAGGAAGCCGTGGATTGACGGATTTATTGTACGCGAATTATCACGAGTTCCCAGCAACTTCAGAAGCGTAGACACCATTCAGCATTTTCTGAGCAAAAACGACATTCCGGGAATCGCAGGAATTGATACCAGAGCACTGACTAAGATCCTTCGTGAGAAGGGAACCATGAACGGAATGATCACAGTTGACGAGAACTATGACCTGGATACAATCATCCCCAGATTAAAAGCATATACAACAGGAAAAGTGGTAGAGAAGGTTTCCTGCCGCGAAAAGGAAGTGCTTAAGGGGAACGGACCGAAGGTTGCGCTTCTTGATCTGGGCGCCAAGAGAAACATCGCACGCTCACTGAATGAGAGAGGATGCCAGGTTACCATTTACCCGGCTCTGACACCGGCAGAAGAGATCCTTGGAGACAATCCGGACGGCATCATGCTCAGCAACGGCCCTGGAGATCCGAAGGAATGCACTTCTATTATTAAAGAAATCAAGAAACTCTATGACTCCGATGTGCCGATCTTTGCCATCTGTCTTGGACATCAGCTTATGGCTCTTGCAACAGGCGGAGATACCCATAAGATGAAATACGGTCACAGAGGTGGAAACCATCCGGTCAAAGACCTGGAGACAGGAAGAGTTTATATTTCTTCTCAGAACCATGGCTACGTAGTAGACGCAGAAGGCCTTGAGGAGAAAAACATCGCACATCCTGCATTTGTAAACGTCAACGACGGAACAAACGAGGGTATGGCATATAATGGAAAGAACATCTTTACCGTACAGTTCCATCCAGAAGCATGCCCGGGACCACAGGATTCCAGTTACCTGTTTGACAGATTCATGAAGATGATGGGAGGAGAGAAATAATGCCAAGGAATAAGGACATAAAAAAAGTACTTGTGATCGGCTCAGGTCCGATCGTAATCGGCCAGGCAGCAGAGTTTGACTATGCAGGAACCCAGGCATGCCGCTCTCTGAAGGAAGAGGGCATGGAGGTTGTACTTTTAAACTCCAATCCTGCTACCATCATGACAGATAAAGACATCGCAGACAGAGTTTACATCGAGCCTCTGACTGTTGAGGTCGTAGAGCAGCTGATCCTCAAAGAAAAACCGGACAGTGTACTTCCTACACTGGGTGGCCAGGCAGGACTGAACCTTGCCATGGAGCTTGAGGAGAAAGGCTTCCTGAAAGAGCACAATGTACGACTGATCGGTACCACAGCAGCTACCATCCGTAAGGCTGAGGACCGTCAGGAGTTCAAAGATACCATGGAAAAGATCGGCGAGCCGGTTGCAGCATCCAAGGTCGTTACAACCGTAGAAGATGGTGTGGAGTTTACACAGACCATCGGATATCCGGTTGTTCTCCGTCCTGCATACACACTTGGCGGAAGCGGCGGCGGTATCGCACACAACGAGCCGGAGCTTCGTGAGATCCTTGAGAATGGTCTCCGTCTTTCCCGTGTAGGCGAGGTTCTTGTAGAGAGATGTATCGCCGGATGGAAAGAGATCGAGTACGAGGTAATGCGAGACAGCGCAGGAAACTGCATCACAGTCTGCAACATGGAGAACATTGACCCGGTTGGTGTCCATACCGGTGACTCCATCGTAGTTGCTCCTTCCCAGACACTTGGAGATAAAGAGTACCAGATGCTTCGTACATCTGCGCTTAACATCATCACAGAACTTGGTATCACAGGTGGATGTAACGTACAGTACGCTCTTCATCCGGAGAGTTTTGAGTACTGTGTCATCGAGGTTAACCCTCGTGTAAGCCGTTCTTCCGCACTTGCAAGTAAGGCTACCGGTTATCCGATCGCTAAGGTTGCGGCCAAGATCGCACTGGGCTACACACTGGATGAAATCCCGAATGCCATCACAGGAAAAACATACGCAAGCTTCGAGCCGATGCTGGACTACTGTGTCGTTAAGATCCCGCGTCTGCCATTTGATAAATTTATCACAGCAAAACGTACACTGACCACACAGATGAAAGCTACCGGTGAGGTTATGAGTATCTGCCATAACTTTGAGGGTGCTTTAATGAAAGCCATCCGTTCCCTGGAGCAGCACGTAGACAGTCTGATGTCCTACGATTTCTCCCATCTTTCTGATGAGGAACTTCTGGACGAGCTGAATATCGTGGATGACCGCCGTATCTGGAAGATCGCAGAAGCCCTGAGACGAAATATTTCCCAGGAGAAACTTCACGAGATCACCAAGATCGATATCTGGTTCATCGACAAGCTGGCAATCCTTGTTGAGATGGAGCAGGCTCTGAAGACCCAGAAACTGGACAAAGACCTTCTTCTGGAAGCAAAACGAATGGAGTTCCCGGACTACATCATCGCAGATCTCACAGGCAAGACAGAAGCCGAGATCAAAGAGCTGCGTAAAGAGTACGGCATCCGTGCAGCATATAAGATGGTAGATACCTGTGCGGCAGAGTTTGCGGCAGAGACACCATACTATTATTCTGTATATGGCGATGATCAGACAGAGAACGAAGCAATCGAGACCAAAGATAAAAAGAAGATCCTGGTACTTGGTTCCGGACCGATCCGTATCGGACAGGGTATCGAGTTCGACTTCTGCTCCGTACACTGTACATGGGCATTTGCAAAAGAAGGATACGAGACTATCATCATCAACAACAACCCGGAGACAGTAAGTACAGACTTTGATATCGCGGACAAACTGTATTTCGAGCCACTGACACCGGAAGATGTTGAGAATGTTGTAAATATCGAGAAACCGGACGGAGCCGTTGTTCAGTTCGGTGGACAGACAGCCATCAAGCTTACCGAAGCACTGATCAAGATGGGCGTGAAGATCCTTGGAACATCTGCTGAGAACGTAGATGCCGCAGAGGACAGAGAGCTCTTTGATGCCATCCTTGAGAAATGCCAGATCCCGAGACCGAAGGGACACACCGTATTCACAGCAGAAGAGGCGAAAAAAGCTGCCAACGAGCTGGGATATCCGGTACTTGTCCGCCCGTCCTACGTACTTGGAGGACAGGGAATGCGTATTGCTGTCAGCGATGAGGATGTGGAAGAGTACATCGGAATCATCAACCAGATCGCACAGGAGCATCCGATCCTTGTTGATAAATATCTCATGGGTAAAGAGATCGAGGTCGATGCGGTATGCGACGGTGAGGACATCCTGATCCCTGGAATCATGGAGCACATCGAGCGTGCAGGTATCCACTCCGGAGACAGTATTTCCGTATATCCGGCACAGACCATCAGCCAGAAAGCAAAAGATACCATTGCCGAGTACACACGTCGTCTTGCACAGGCACTTCATGTGATCGGTATGATCAATATCCAGTTTATCGTTGTAGGCGAGGATGTATATGTTATCGAGGTTAACCCACGTTCCAGCCGTACAGTACCGTATATCAGCAAGGTAACAGGAATCCCGATCGTTCCTCTTGCAACAAGAGTCATCCTTGGACACAAGATCAAAGAGCTTGGCTACACACCGGGACTTCAGAAAGAGGCAGAGTATTTCGCGATCAAGATGCCTGTATTCTCCTTCGAGAAGATCAGAGGCGCAGATATCAGCCTTGGACCTGAGATGAAATCCACAGGTGAGTGCCTTGGTATTGCAAAGACCTTCAATGAGGCTCTTTACAAAGCATTCATCGGAGCAGGAATTCGCCTTCCGAAACACAAACAGATGATCATCACTGTGAAAGATGAGGATAAAAAGGATATTATTCCGATCGCCAAGAGATTTGAGGCTCAGGGATACCGTATCTTCGCAACAAGAGGTACTGCAAATGTCCTGACTGAGAATGGAATCAAGGTAACACGTACCAACAAGCTGGAGCAGCCGTCTCCGAACCTGATGGACCTGATCCTTGGCCACAAGATCGATGTTGTCATCGATACACCGCCACAGGGTGTTGAGCATCAGAAAGATGGTTTCGTCATCCGTCGTAATGCTATCGAGACAGGCGTTAACGTACTTACAAGCCTTGATACTGCAGAGGCTCTGGTTACAAGTCTTGAGAACACAGACCTGAACAATCTGACTCTGGTAGACATCGCGAAGATTGATAATCGCTAAAGGTCATGAAAATGTAAAAAAAGCGTAAATTTTGTGAAATGGAAATTTCAAAGTTTACGAATTGCAAAATATGTAATATACTGATAAGGACGGGGCCGTTGTTTACATGCCGGCTCTGTCCTTATCTTGCGTTGGACGTAAATTACGAAAGGAGTTTGTATGAGCTTTATAGAATTGCTGAAGGTTATCCTTCTTGGTATCGTGGAGGGAATTACAGAGTGGCTTCCCATCAGCAGTACCGGCCACATGATCCTGGTAGATGAATTTATCAAGCTGAATGTATCTGATGCATTTATGGAATTCTTCCTGGTTGTCATCCAGCTTGGTGCGATCATGGCAGTTGTCGTATTGTACTGGAGTAAGCTGTGGCCTTTTTACATAAGAAAAATCCCGAAAAAAACACAGATGGCACTGCGTAAACAGCCGGCAGTATCCAGAGCAATCCTTACATTTGTGGAGAAATACTGTGATAAGGAGAAATGGATCCTGTGGGTCAAGATCCTGGTAGCATGTCTGCCGACGATCATCATCGCACTTCCATTTAATGATATCATTGAAGAGAAATTTTATAATTATGTTGTAGTTGCGATCACACTGATCGTATATGGTGTTCTGTTTATTGTGATCGAGAATTACAATAAACGTCGCAGACCAGCCTGTACCAGCCTGGAGGATCTTACCTTTAAAACGGCGCTGATCATTGGCTGTTTCCAGGTGCTTTCCGTAATTCCGGGAACTTCCCGCTCCGGATCTACCATTATCGGAGGAATCCTCGCCGGAACTTCCCGTACTGTTGCGGCTGAGTTTACCTTTTTCCTGGCAATTCCGGTTATGTTTGGCGCAAGTCTTCTGAAGCTTGTGAAATTCGGTTTTGCCTTCAGCTCTACAGAGTTGATCATCCTGATCGTAGGTGTACTGGTATCTTTTGTGGTATCTATCCTGGCGATCAAATTCCTGATGGGATATATCAAGAAACATGATTTCAAGGCATTTGGATGGTACAGAATCATTCTTGGAATCCTGGTTCTCGGATATTTTATCGGAAAAACGTTACTTGCATAAAACAAATATGTATAAACAGTAATTCTGGAGGTAATTATTATGAAATATAAGAAAATTATGATCGCACTGGCAGCAACTGCAGCACTGAGCGCAGCCGGATGCGGAAGCTCATCAAAAGACACCGTGGAAGTAACACCGACACCGGTTCCGACAGCCGCACCGACTTCAACACCGGCAACAGCCAGTCCGCTGCCGACTTCAACACCGGCACCGAAGCTTATTGGTGTGAAGACAAGTACCGCGAAATTTGTTTATCTCTCAAACAGCACCAAGGGTGAAGTGCGAGAGATCTATCTCCGTGCAGCCGGTGGATCAGAATGGGGTAAGAATCTGGTTCCGGCAGAGTCTACGATCAAGGCAGCAGAACAGGTACAGATGTATTACACACCGGAATCCGCCACAGATGATATTTATGATATGAAGATCGTGGATGGAGACGGAAACGCATATGAGATCTACAGTGTGGAACTGGGAGATATGGAGAGTGCGAAGCTGATGATCGACAACGGATCTGCATATCTGACTTATATGAGTCTCAGCGAGAAGAGCGAGAAGAGCACACAGGGAAATGTGGAAACGGATAACAGTGAGAATACAGACAGCACAGATTCTACAGACAGTACAACGGATTCTTCTGATGCAACCGATTCTTCTTCTGACAGCAGCACAGATAACAGCAGTGATTACGATAACAGTGATAATGGAAGTTACGACGGCGGAGACGATGGAAGTGATGACAGCAGTGATAACGGAAATTATGACAATGGTGACGGTGATGACGGCAATGATAATTATGACAATGGAGACAGCGGCGATTCCGATAACAGCGATGATGGCGGTTATGTAGATGACGGTGATAACAGCGGAAACGGAGACGAAGTGATCGATGACAGCGGCAGCGATGGCGGAAACGGAGACATTATCTGGGATGATAATGGAGACTGGTCAGAGCAATAAGCGATACAGGTGGAAATATGCAGGATTTCAAGGAAGCTTCGGCTGAGATCAAAGTAAAAACCAAAAGATTTTCCCTGAAAAAAGGAACCATAAAGATCTGTTTTGAACTGCCGGAGGAAAAGGGACAGATCCGGTCTTTGAAACTGAAACTGCGAAATGAGATCATGGATGTCAGCTATCCGTTTATACTACACACGAGATCCAGAGGAAACAGAACTGTCTATCGGGCGGAGATCAATGTAAATGCCTATCCTATGGAGCGGGCATTCTGGGATGTTGTGGCTGTTGTTGACAGCGGCAGTGGGGAAACTTATGATGCGATCCTGGGTGGATTAAGTATATTTCTGAAACTGAAACTGATCTTTTTTCCAAGATGGACAAGAACAAATGGCGGAAATATGATCTATCCCTTTGTCAACGGGAAGCGGCAGTTTAATCTTCAATACCGGAAATATGACCGAAAATACGACAGCTATCTGTTCCTTATGAAAGAATTTCTGGCTCTTTTGTGTTATTTTATCCTGAAGCCCTACTGGGACCATAAGAAATTGTGGCTTGTAGGCGAGAAATACTGCACGATGGCACAGGACAACGGTTTTTATTTCTTCCGGTACTGTATGGAACAGGTACCGGAAGAACAACGAAAAAAGATCCTTTATGTAATAGATAAAAATAGTACGGATTATCAGGCTGTAAAGAAATATGAACCGAATGTGATCCAGTTCATGTCATTTAAATACATGATCTATCTCAGTGCGGCTCAGTATCTTATTTCCACAGATGCGATCCGGCATTTTTATATCTGGGATTCTCCGATCAGTGTTTATAAGCTTCAGTATCAGGCCAGAAAAAATATTATTTTTCTGCAGCATGGTGTCACCGCATTTAAACAGTGCCATAAAACCTATCGCAAAAACTGTGGAAACCAGATGGCGTTGTTTGTGGTAACTTCAGAACCGGAGCAGAAGATCATAGAGAAATATTTCGGTTATGATAAGGAAGAAGTGATTGTAACCGGCTTTTCCAGATGGGATGTTCTGGAAGACCGGTCGGACCCTGCACATAAAGAGATCCTTCTGATGCCTACGTGGAGAAACTGGCTGGAAGATATCAGTGAAGAAGCATTCCGTAAAAGTGAATATTATCAGAGATATGAAACACTTTTGCAGGATGAACGGCTGAGGACGATCCTGGAAAGAGAGAATATCACGCTGAATTTTTATATTCATGCCAAGTTTCGGGAGCGTCTCGGAAACTTTTATACGGAGGACAGACACATCCGGCTGATCCCCTTTGGAACTGTGCCGTTAAACCAGCTTCTGATGAGCTGTCATATGCTGATCACAGATTATTCTTCTGTTTCCTGGGAAGTTTATTATCAGGGGAAACCGGTAGTTTTTTATCCTTTTGATCTGGAAACTTACGAGAAGGCCCACGGAAGTTATGTAGATTACAGAAAAGATGTTTTCGGGGATCTGGCATGGACAGAAGAGGAGCTTCTGGATACCATAGAATCCTATGTGAAAAACAACTTCCAGGAGAAACCGGAATATGCAAAGCGAAGAGATACTCTTCTTCCGTACCGGGATCACAATAACAGCAAACGTATTTACGAAGCGATTGTCAGAGCGCACATTCCCAGTAAGCTGAAAAAAAGAAGAAAAGATATAAATTTTTGAGCAGATCAGTTCTCTACGCAGATGCCTGGATAAATAAGCGGTAGAAAGAGTTGTCTGTACCGGGAATGGATAAGATGGGAGAAATATGACCAGAGAAGATGATTTTTCAGTTGTTGTTTTTGCTAAAAATACATCAGGATTATACAGAACATACAGAAATATAAAACAGAATCCACTGGCAGATACCATACAGATCCTGGCGGTACGTGTGGAAGGGATTGCAGATCAGTTCAGCCAGAGTGATCTGAAAGAACTGCAGCTTCTTGGAGAAAAGGAGAAAACTCTTCAGGCACAGGCGATGGATGAGAAATTTGGTCCATTTCAAATGAAAGATAAGCGTTTTCGGGAAATGCTGAAAGATCCAAAACTGATCTATATTGACGGATCAGAGTGTCAGGATATTGCCAGTGAACTTTACAGTCAGATTACCGGAACTTATATTACATTTGTAAGAGGCGGAAATGGTTTTTCAAAAGAGGCATTCCGGGAACTGCAGCGCTGCTTTCAGGAAGAAGGCAGTGATGTAGCTGTGATAAAAATTGACGGAAAAGACAGTTTGCCGGTAAAAGAGCATAATAATTACTGTGACTCTTTTGGAAAAGATGCAACACTGGACGATCATGCCTGTCTGTTGCATCAGATGTATCCGGCATATACATTTGTTACAGAAAAACTGAAATGGACAAAAGAAATCAGAAAGGATACCTGGTATCTGGATATCATGGAAATGGTATACAGAAATGCGGTATCCTGCGGGAAAATTTCGGTAATTTCCGGGGAAAATGCCCGGGTGCAGATTCCTGCGGAGCATTTTATCAGGGATGAATGGGAGAATCTTATACAGGATACTAAGCAGACAGGGATGTTTTACGAGCGTTTTTTGAAAAGGCTTGAAGAATACAGAAAGCAGGGAAAAATCCGGTTTGTGAAGAATGGTGATTATGTGCTTCTGTATTATTATACAAAACTGGCAGAAGTGATATTCCGGAATCCGGAACATGTGGAGCTGATTTCCTATGAAAGAAATATTGATGAATTTCTGAAACATCTGGAATTTCCGGAACTTATCATATTCAGCCATCACATAGGAAGAGAAAATAAACTTTATCTGCTTCATAAATATTTTCCGGATATAAATAAAAGATATCCCAGACAGACAGAGGCTGTTATGAATTCAGAACAGGATGAGCTGAATGTCAGGATTTTCCAGCTTACAGATGAGGGAATACACTGTGAGTTTTCGGTTGTGGAACCATGGATAAGGAACCGGGAGTTCTGCATGATAACCGGAGAACGAAGATATAAAGCAGTCTGGAGATATACACTGGATCGATTCGGGTGGTGCAGGAAGGAAACAGCGACAGAGAAGCTGTATCTGGTGGATATTCCTTATGGGGGGATTCACGATTCTGTTTGCTGGGCGGAAAAAGAGCAGGGTCATATCAGGAAGATGTATAATGTTTCTTACGGAAAATATACACCATTTGCCAAAGAGGTTCCTCTTTTTCTGCATGTAAGGGGAATGCTGTTGCTGCCTGCCGGAAAAAAAAGATCCATTTCTTCACTGGAAGAACAGAACGAAGATCAAATCCAGGAGCAATATGAGATCTGTGTAAAACCTTATCGAATAGGCAGGACCCTGATACTTGGATGGAAACGTGACCGTGCTTTACTGTTACAGGGACTTCCCGGAAAAAAAGCCTTTTTTGTACGCTGGCTCTGTGCATGGAAACGTGCAAGGAAGAAAAAACAGATCTGGCTGTTCTCGGACCGAGTCAACCGGGGAGATGATAACGGAGAGGTTATGTTCCGCTATGTCTGTGAAAATCCGGTTTCCGGGGTGAAACCATATTTTGTTATCAGTAAAAATACACCGGAGAGCCGGGAACTGGTGAAACTTGGAAAAATTGTGGAGCCTTTTTCCTGGAATCACAAAATCCTGTTTCTTCTGAATGATCTTTCTCTTTCTTCTCAGGCAAATAAGACTGTAGTGAATCCATTTGGAAGTTTCGAGTATCTTTACCGGGATCTGATGTACAATAAGAAACTGGTATTTTTGCAGCATGGAGTGACGAAAGATAATCAGTCTCAGTGGCTGAATAAATATAACCGGAATCTGTTTGGGTTTGTGGTAAATACGAAGCAGGAGTATGATTCCATATTCAATTATGATTACTATTATCCGGCAAAGAATGTATGGCTTACTGGTATGCCAAGATTTGACAGGCTGGTCCATGCGGAACGGAAATACGTGACGATTATGCCTACCTGGCGAAAAAGTCTTTCCTCCGGAACCGATGACAGAGGTGTGTGGAAGCTTGGAGAAGAATTCGTCCACAGTGAATATTTTTGCTTTTATAATGATCTTCTGAACAGTGAAAAGCTTCTGAAAGCTTCTGAAAAATATGGTTACACTATCTGCTTTATGCCACATCCGAATACTGTTGATGGACTGCATCTGTTCCGAAGAGATCCCAGGGTGAAATTTCTGGATAGCTCCAGTTCCTACAGAGAGATTTTTGCGCAGACAGATCTGATGGTCACGGATTATTCTTCGGTTGCATTTGACTTTGCGTATTTAAGGAAGCCGATCGTGTATGCACAGTTTGACAGAGAGAGCTTTTTCAGCGGTTCCCATTCCTACACAGAGGGATATTTTGATTATGAGAGGGACGGATTTGGAGAGGTGGAAGATACACTGGAAGGAACGGTAGAACGGATCATTGAATATATGGCTTCTGACTGTCAGATAAAAGAGAAATATCTGAAGCGAATGGATGATACATTTGCATTTAATGACCGTAACTGCTGCAGGCGGGTATACAAAAAAATCATGGAAAACATGTAATATAAAGGAGAAAATTTTGGAAAAGGAAAAAACAGTCCGATTTGATAAATACACTTCCCAGGCGATGAAAGGGATTGCCATAGTGATGATGCTGTTTCATCATCAGTATCTTTCAAGAAAGCGCTTTGAGGGATTTACGGTATCTTTTGCGCCATTTGCGGATGATACCATGATCTATATGTGCAGTGTATTTAAGATTTGTGTGCCGATCTATGCTTTTATTTCCGGATACGGACTATATTTAAGTTATCGTAAGAAGCGCTCTGCGCCTGTGAGATGGACTGCCGGCCGGCTGGTCAAAACCATGTCCGGGTTCTGGATCATCTGGATCTTATCTGCGGCTATTTTTCAGGGCATGTTCGGATACGTATCAAAAGTATATTTTTCAGGCGGAAGCAGAATCGAAGGTCTGGCAGCTATGGGGCTTGATTTTCTGGGGCTTCATAGCCTGTTTGGTACAGTAACCATGAATGGAACCTGGTGGTATATGAGCGCTGCGGTGATCTTTGTGATCCTGGTTCCACTGGTCATGAAAAATGAAGACTGTCTTCCGATGATCCTTGCGCTGGTTGTGGCAGTTCCCCATATGCTATCACTGAAGATCATGGGAGAAACCAATGTATATTCTTTTATTCCTGTATTTCTTATGGGAATGTGTGCAGCAAAGTATGAGCTGGCTGACCGGTGGCTGCAGGTGTGGAACCGGGGACCGAAGAAGATCATGAAATTTTTGTTGGAGGTGCTGATATTATTTGTTCTGTACAAAGTATATGGGAAATTACCGGGATCTGTATATAATGAGATCCGCTGGGGGATTTTTCCGATTATTGTGATCGCATTTTGCAGCGAGTTTATCACAGTGATCCCGGGAATCCGCCAGGTACTGTTATTCCTTGGAAAACATTCCATGAATATTTTTCTGATACATACATTTATAAGACATTATTTCTGGAGTGATTTTATTTATTCCTTTGGTCATTTTGTGGTAAATGTTCTGGTACTGCTGGGAATTTCTCTGGCAGTGTCCATTGTGCTGGAATGGCTGAAAAATATAACCGGTTACAACCGCCTGATTCGGAATATCTGTGAAAAAATTGAACTAACTGTATAAAAGCATAAAAAGTCCTGAACTTTGATAAGTGCCTTATTTACCGGACAAAGAAGATGTCCGGGATTCTGGCATAGATCAATGCTCAGGACTTTTTTGTGCATAAATAACAGACTCTCAGATAGAAAAAATTTCTCCTGTATGAGTGGTATCATATCCGGTCTGGAGTGCCAGTGTGCGGCGAAAATTCTCTGAAGAGATCGTTTCGGTCACTGCCTGAAAACCGGGAGTATCCAGATTTTCGGAATGCATGATCAGATAAAGTGTCTCCTGTGTAAGGGGGAGAAACGTAAGTTCCGGGAAACTTCTTACAGCATAACTTTCTCCAAGTGCAACATCTGCCTGCCCACCGGCAACCGCGGCAGCTGTGGAATAGTCGGAAACAAGCTCATTACGGTAACCGGATATGGATTCCGGAGAAATACCGGAAGATTTCAGGGTGCGGTCAAGAAGAACCCTGCGGCTGCTTCCTTTTTCGCGGTTTGCAAAAATGATATCCGCTCTTGTAAGATCCGGAAAGTCATGAATATTCCGTGGATTCCCCTTTTTTACATAAAAGCCCATGGGATACTGGCAGAAGAGAAGGGCTGTAAGAGAAAGTCCGGGTACCAGACTGCGGACATCCTCAGGAGCTGCTGCGGCACAGGCAATATGGACTTTTTCAAAATAGAGGGAATACAGGCCATTGTAGGTATTCATATGTGATTGCAGCACAGGAAGGTTCCCAGGTGTGGAAGGCAGCTGATTCAGAAGAAGATCCAGCGCCGGAGATGCCTGTCCGCTGATGATCAGTCCGCTGGAGTGAAGCAGATAATCTCTTTTCAGAAGGGAACTTTCCGGTTGATAATCAAGGTGCTGGGCGGAGACACTGTTTTTCGCCGCTCCGTTCAGATACAGGGACAGCTGATCTTCACTGACTCGCAGCTGTTTACCGATTTTGGAAGAGGAAAGCTCCCCGCGTTTGATCAGTTCGTATACGGTTGTTTTTTTGATCTTTAATTTATCGGCGACTTCCTGGGCTGTGTAGAATTTATTCATCGATTCCCACCATAACACTGGTTGCTTTGATGACAGCGTAAGCGTCAGATCCAACTTTCAGTCCCAGTTCTTCCACAGCGGCACAGGAAATGGTTGCTGTGATAATATTTCCTCCGCCAATATCGATGGAAACAATGGAATTTACGGCTCCTTTGTTGATATTGATAACTTTTCCTTTTAACTGATTTCGTGCACTGAGTTTCATAAAAAAATCTCCTTATCTTTTAAGATCCTGATGTTGCAGTGAAAACTGCTCGGTATATTTTATGATAGCATGTGTATGAAAAAACAGCAATGGCCTTACGCTTGACAAGAAACATTCATTTGGGTAAAATTAAATGAAACCATTCAAAACTGAATGAAACTGAACGAAACAAAAAAGGAGAGAAACAAAAAGATGAAGAAAAAAATCTTAGCGGCTCTTACAGCAGGAATCCTGACAACAGGCCTTCTGACCGGAAATGTCTTTGCGGCAGATACAGAGGTGAAAGGTGATGAGAATCTGAAAGGTGAGGTTTACGCTTTTATCGCAGCCAGCCTCAGCAATTCCATGGAAGAGATCCAGAAAGATTTCAATGAACTTTATCCGAATGTGACAATCTACTACAGCGCAGACAGCTCAGGTACACTGCAGACACAGATTGAGGAAGGCGCACGCTGCGATCTTTTCTTTTCAGCAGCAGATAAACAGATGGATGCCCTCACAGAGGAGAAACTGACAAAAGAGGACACCGTTGTTGACCTTCTTGAGAATAAAGTTGTTCTGATTAAACCAAAGGACGGAGAGACAAAGGTAACAGGATTTGAGAACATCACAGATGCCGAGAATATGGCGCTTGCAGGTGAGGATGTTCCGGTTGGACAGTACTCCCGTGAGATTTTCAACAACCTTGGAATCATGGATGATGTAAACGAGATGGAGATCAACGAGTGCAAGAACGTAACAGATGTACTTGCTGCAGTCAGTGAGGGAAGTAATGAAGTTGGTGTAGTATATGCGACAGATGCTGCATCTGTTGCGGATAAAGTAGAGATTATTGCAGAGGCACCGGCAGACAGCCTTCAGACTCCGGTTCTTTATCCGGTAGGACTTATTGAGGATAAAGAAGCATCTGAGGATGACACCAAGGCAGCAGAGGCATTCCTGGATTATGTAGAATCTGACGCTGCAATCAAGGTATTTGAGGACTATGGATTCACAGCATATAAGGCTGAAGATTCCAAAGAAGATGCAGAAGATTCCGCAGACAGCACTGAGGCTGAGGACAGCACAGACTCTACAGGCAGTACCTCCAAATAATCATTATGCAGAAAACCGGCAGTAATTTCTGGAAATGCCATAAACGCCGGTGCAGGAATGAACGATGACAGAATTTTTGAAAGAAATAAACTGGAGTCCTCTTTGGATTTCCTTAAAAACAGGTCTGGTGGCTACCGTGATCGCCTTTTTTCTGGGGGTATTCTGCGCCCGTAAGATCATGAAACTGAAACCGGGAGCAAGAGCAGTACTGGACGGTATCTTTACCCTTCCCCTGGTACTTCCGCCTACAGTTGCCGGATTTTTTCTTCTGCTGATTTTCAGCCTGAAAAGACCGCTGGGAAGTTTTCTTCTGGATAATTTTGATATTAAGATCGTACAGACCTGGAAGGGGTGTGTGATCGCGGCTGCAGTGATTGCGTTTCCGCTGATGTACCGCAATGCACGCGCTGCTTTTGAGCAGGTAGACGTGAATCTGATCTATGCGGGCCAGACTTTGGGAATGAGCGACAACCGGATCTTCTGGAAGGTGGTTATGCCTGCGGCAGGACCGGGAATTGCTTCCGGAACGGTACTGGCTTTTGCACGTGCCATCGGTGAGTACGGAGCGACTTCCATGCTTGCCGGAAATATCCTTGGAAAAACAAGAACAGTTTCAGTAGCCATAGCTGCAGAGACCGCAGCTGGAAACTATGGAACCGCAGGTTTCTGGGTCGTTGTGATTGTGCTGATTTCTTTTGTGATCGTGGCACTGATCAACATTGTATCCGGAAGAGGAATGAAGACAAGAAGGTGGATCTGATGGCAGTCAGCGTAAATATCGAAAAGAATTTCCGGGATTTTTCCCTGAAAGTGCAATTTGAGGGCAGCTCGGCAGCCATCGGGCTTCTTGGAGCATCCGGCAGCGGAAAGAGCATGACACTGCGGTGTATAGCAGGAATTGAAACTCCGGATCGGGGTAAGATTGTAATTAACGGAAAAACAGTCTTTGATTCGGAAGCAGGAATCAATCTGAAACCACAGAAACGGCGGATTGGTTATCTCTTCCAGAATTATGCGCTGTTTCCGACCATGACAGTAGAACAGAACATTCGCTGTGGTTACCGTGGAGAAAAATCCTCCGCCCAGGAAAAAGTGTCGGATCTGATCCGGAGGTATCATCTGGAGGGCCTGGAAAAACGTCTTCCATCCCAGCTTTCCGGCGGGCAGCAGCAGCGAGTGGCACTGGCCAGAATGATGATCGGGGAACCGGAAGCCATTCTTCTGGATGAGCCGTTTTCCGCACTGGATGGATATCTGAAAGATGTGCTTCAGAGGGAAATGCAGGATTTTCTTCAGGATTATCCAGGCGATATGATCCTTGTAACTCACAGCAGAGATGAGGCCTATAAATTCTGTAAAGAGCTTTCTGTTGTGGACGGGGGACGGATCCTTGTAACCGATGAAACGAAACGGCTGTTTGAGAATCCAAGAATGCTGGAAGCGGCAAAACTTACCGGATGTAAGAACTTTTCAGCGGTCCAGCGGCTGGGAGAACATGAAATTTATGCCACGGACTGGAAAATAAAACTTCATACAGCAGAAAAAGTGGCAGAAGATATTACTCACGTGGGAATTCGCGGACACTGGATCAGGCCGGAAGATAAGCCGGGAGAGAATTGTCTGGAAGTACAGGTGGACGAGTATATCGAAACAACTTTTGAACATCAGTATATGATCCGCAGGAAAGGTGAGGAGGCAGCGGCCGGTTTGTGGTGGATGCGGCCGAAAAACAGTTTCAGAGAGGATCCGGACAGGGGTCTTCCGAAATATCTGTATCTTCCGCCGGAACACCTGATGCTGCTGAAATAAAAATATCTCTGCAATAAAATCCCGGAAATATCCGTCAGGTATTTCCGGGATTTTTTTTGTAGTGTGTTCTATTTTTCTGAGATATTTATTTTCCGTGATTCCGGGAGTAGGTAATGTAATCCGATACCATCATGGCAAGCTTAAAGGCCAGCGCATCTTCGAAGGTACGGATATCCAGCCCGAATCGTTTCTGAAGCTTTTCAAAGCGGTACACCAGAGTATTTCTGTGCACATAAAGCTGTCTGGATGTCTCGGAAAGATTCAGGTTGTTTTCAAAGAAAGTGCGGATGATATTCAGCGTTTCATCATCAATAGAATCCAGAGATTCCTCTCCGAAAATTTCACCTACGAACATGTCACATACCTGAGTCGGAAGCTGATAGATCAGACGGCCAATACCAAGGCGGTTGTAACCGAAGACATTTTTGTCCGCGTAAAAGATTTTTCCGACTTCCAGGGCAGTACGTGCTTCTTTATAGGCATCAGAAAGCTGCATGATATCGTCAGCAACATTGCTGTAGGAAACCCAGGCAGAAGTCATAGCCTCCGTATTCAGCATATCCACAAGCATGCAGGCAATACCGTTAAGTTCCTCGTAGCTCTCTGTACTCTGAAGTTCACGGACAACAATAATGCCGGAATCATCCAGGGCAGTGATAAAGTCACGTGTCCGGGCCGAAAAGATATTCCGGATGGTTGCCAGAGCGTTTTCGTCTTTATGCTGCTTGGTTTCCACAAGAAAGACTGCACGGCGGACAGAAGGTGCAATGTGGAGGCGGGCAGCTTTGTTGAAAGCTTCCACCTGAGAATAGTGGTCCAGAAGAAGGTTCTGCATAAAGGAGTTTTTGTCCGTTTTTTCCGCATAGGCAGTAAGAAGACTTTCGACCTGGCAGACCGCAAGTTCTCCGATGGTGGAAGCGGAGTCTGTGGAACCCCATACCGTCAGAAGCATATCTCCGGATGCGCCGTTTAATTTGTAGATGCTGCAGGAACGGTTGGAAATACATAAAGCAGGATCTTCACGGAACTGGATAAGCTTTTCGGCAGATGGCAGCTTTCTGTCTCCGGTGGAAGCGAAAACCTGATTACTTTCGTCCAGAATACAAAAATCCAGTCCGCTGATCCGGTTCCAGTCATCCAGGCATTTTTGAAGTGTTTGCTGTATTTTCATAAAACTGAGTCCTTTCTGTAGATGAAGTGAAAATTGTGCAGAGGAAAAAAGAAACCCCGGGAAAATATATCCCCCGGGGTTAAATTCATTTTTTGTAATTCGGTAAGAATTAGTTTGTGATGGTAAGCTCTGTCTCTTTGTCGAAGAAGTGAGCTTTCTCCATATCGAATGCGAATCTGATCGGATCACCGGTCTTAGCTGTTGTACGAGGATCAACTCGTGCTGTGATCTGAGTTCCGTCAACATCGAAGTACAGGAATACTTCGGCACCAAGAAGCTCGTAAACTTTAACTACGGAGTTCATCGGTTTGCTTGGGGATGTCTCAAGGAACATCTGAGAATCATGGATATCCTCAGGACGGATACCAAGAACAACTTTCTTTCCAACATAGCCTTTGTCTTTGAGAACTTTAGCTTTAGCTGCAGGAACAATAACCTCATGTTCGTTACCGATTGTAGCGATCATGTTACCGCCTTTTTCGGAGATAACAGCATCAAGGAAGTTCATCTGCGGAGATCCCATGAATCCTGCAACGAAGAGGTTGCCTGGTTTCTGATACAGGTTCTGTGGTGTATCAACCTGCTGAACAACACCGTCTTTCATAACGACGATTCTGGTACCAAGTGTCATAGCCTCTGTCTGGTCATGTGTTACATAGATGATTGTAGCACCAAGTCTCTGATGGATCTTGGAAATCTCGATACGCATCTGTACACGAAGTTTAGCATCCAGGTTGGAAAGAGGCTCATCCATAAGGAATACCTTAGGATTACGAACGATAGCACGTCCCATAGCAACTCGCTGTCTCTGACCACCGGAAAGAGCCTTCGGTTTACGATCAAGAAGTTTGTCAAGGTCAAGGATTCTTGCTGCTTCACGAACAGATTTGTCAATCTGATCCTTCGGAACTTTACGAAGTTTAAGTCCGAATGCCATGTTATCATAAACAGTCATATGAGGATACAGAGCGTAGTTCTGGAATACCATTGCGATATCACGGTCCTTAGGCTCAACATCGTTCATGACTTTGTCACCGATCTTAAGTGTACCACCGCTGATCTCCTCAAGACCTGCGATCATACGAAGTGTTGTGGACTTTCCACATCCAGACGGTCCTACGAAGATGATAAACTCTTTGTCTTCGATTTCAAGGTTGAAATCTTTAACTGCCTGGAAGCCGTTTGGATAAGTTTTATTAATGTGAGATAATGATAAACTTGCCATTGTTGTTTCCCTCCAAAATTAATATATTGTTTTTTACGTAATTTCCTTTGCTGGTTAACAGTATATCGAAAATGGAGGAAAAGAGCTAGAGCTGAATCGTACAAAGTTTCCGGCAGTTTCTTGTCATTCTGACGAAAAAACGAAAGGGGATTTTTCGTCATTTTGTCAAAACGACGGTTTCATATGGATAGATTCACGAATTATTATACTGCATTCCGGCGAAATCCTCAATATTATAAAAAAATCCAAAACAAGTTATTTACAGCTAACCACAGTTGGAGTATACTAACTTATTAGATAAAAGAAAAGTTTTCTCAATAATAAAGGAGGGATCAGAATGCAGAACGCAAAAGCTGAGAAAGAAGAAAAGAGAACAGGATGTTACCGCCATACACAGATGCAGAAAGATCTTATTATAGAGAAGCTGAAAGAACGGGGCTTAAGAATTACCAGACAGAGGAGGATCCTGCTTGATATCATTCTGGAAGGGGAGTGCTCCTGCTGTAAGGAAATTTATTACAGGGCTTCCGCACTGGACCCGAAGATCGGTGTGGCAACGGTATACCGTATGATCAATACGCTGGAGTCCATCGGAGCCATCAGCCGCAAAAATATGTACCGGGTAGCCTGCAGTACCAAAGGGGCCTGCACAGTGGAGCTGGATGATGATACCATCTGCCACCTGTCCGGGCAGAAGCTTAATGAGGTGATCCGTGCGGGACTTCGGGCATGCGGGGAGATCCATGAGCAGAATATCCGCACACTTGCAGTGCTTCCGGTACATGAAGTGGGATAAACACAGCAAGGAGATATTCCCTATATAATAGGAAATAAAGGGTTTGTACAGACTAAAAATTAGAAAAACGAAACTATTAGTAAAACTTAACTGTTAGGGGAAATTAACTGAAAATTCAGCGAATTGTGTTAAATTCACAAAAAAAACACTGGACATTTTTTTACAAGTATTTTATAATGATGAAAATACCGGGGCAGGCATGGGAAATTGTCCACCGGAAATCAGTAAAATGATAAAAATTATATATTTAGGAGGAAAAATTATTATGGTAGATTTTAAATTCAAAAAATCAGGACTTTTTGCAGCAGGTGTTCTTTTTGGAACAGCAGGAATCAAGATCCTTACAAGCAAGGATGCGAAGAAGCTTTACACAGGATGCACAGCAGCCGTTTTAAGAGCTAAGGACTGCATCATGAAAACAGCTACAAGCCTTCAGGAGAACGCGGAGGATATCTACGCTGAGGCTAAGGGAATCAATGAGGAGAGAGCTGCAGCAGAAGAGGCTGTAGAAGATGTTGCAGAGAATGCAGAAGAGACTGCAGATGAGGATGCATTCAAGGAGGCAGCAGAAGAGACAAAAGAAGCAGCAACTGAAGAGACAGCTGAGTAAAGAGGCGATTTCCCGTGAAATTTTATATTAAACATGAGACAAGAGGACGACTTCGTATTCATCTTGCCCAGAAGAGAATGAGTTACGAGCAGGCGGATACTTTGCTGTATTATCTCGAAAATCTTGACGGAGTGGCTTCCGCCAAGGTATATGAGAGAACCTGTGATGCGGTTGTGAATTATCAGGGCAGCCGTGAGGCTGTTATCTGCGGTATCAGAGCATTCCATTATCAGGATGTGGAAGCTCCCCAGCAGGTACTGCAGAGCTCCGGAAGAGCACTGAATGCAGAATATCAGGAGAAACTGATCTCCAAGGTGATCTATCATTTTGGAAGAAAGCTTTTCCTGCCATATCCGTTGAACGCAATTTATACGACAGCAACTTCCCTGAAATATATCTGGAAGGGCATTGATACACTTCTTCACCGCAAGATCGAAGTACCGGTTCTGGATGCCACTGCGATCGGTGTATCCGTACTGCGTCAGGATTTCGGTACTGCAGGTTCCATTATGTTCCTGCTTGGAATCGGAGAAATTCTGGAAGAGTGGACACATAAGAAATCGGTCGGTGATCTTGCAAGAACCATGTCACTGAATGTTGGCAAGGTGTGGCTGAAGAGAGAAGATCAGGAAATTCTTGTAGAATCCAAAGAAGTTCAGCCGGGAGATGAAGTTGTTGTCCGTATGGGTACTGTGATTCCGTTTGACGGAAGCGTTACGGATGGAGAAGCTATGGTGAACCAGGCGTCTCTTACCGGTGAGTCTGTACCTGTATGTAAGAAAGAAGGCAGCGTTGCCTATGCAGGTACCGTTGTGGAGGAAGGTGAGATCACTATCCGGGTGAAGACGGTAGGTGGTTCCAGCCGTTATGACAAGATCGTCACCATGATCGAGGAATCTGAGAAGCTGAAATCTTCCCTGGAAGGCAAGGCAGAGCATCTGGCAGATAAGCTGGTTCCGTATACTCTTGGAGGAACAGCCCTTACATATCTGCTCACCAGAAATGCAACCAAGGCCCTTGCGATCCTGATGGTAGATTTCTCCTGTGCACTGAAGCTTGCAATGCCAATCTCCGTACTGTCCGCGATCCGTGAGGCAGGTACACATAAAGTTACGGTTAAAGGCGGTAAATATCTGGAAGCAATGGCTGATGCAGATACCATCGTATTTGATAAGACCGGAACTCTGACAAAAGCAAAACCAACGGTTGTGGATGTGGTTTCCTTTGATAACAACAATCCGGACGAGATGCTGCGTATTGCCGCATGTATGGAAGAACATTTCCCGCACTCCATGGCCAAGGCCGTTGTCAGTGCAGCCAGAAAGAAACATCTGGCACATGAAGAGATGCATTCCAAGGTTGAATATGTAGTGGCACATGGAATTTCCACTACCATAGAAGAACATAAAGCCGTGATCGGAAGTTATCACTTTGTTTTTGAAGATGAGAAATGTGTGATCCCAGAGGATGGCCAGGAGAAATTCGACAGCATTCCGGAAGAATATTCTCACCTGTATCTGGCTATTGACGGACGTCTTGCAGCTGTGATCTGTATTGAAGATCCACTTCGTGAGGAGGCAAAAGCTTCTGTAGAAGCACTGCGCGCGGCAGGAATCTCCAAGATCGTTATGATGACAGGAGACAGCGAGCGTACAGCAGCAGCTATTGCCAGACGTGTAGGTGTGGATGAATATTATTCCGAGGTACTTCCGGAGGATAAGGCCAACTTCATTGAAAAAGAGAAGGCAGCCGGAAGAAGGGTGATCATGGTAGGTGACGGAATCAATGATTCTCCGGCACTTTCCGCAGCCAATGTCGGTATTGCCATCAGCGATGGCGCTGAGATTGCCCGTGAGATCGCAGACATTACCGTAGGTGCAGATGACCTTCAGGAACTTGTTGTTCTGAAAGAGATCAGTAACGCACTGATGAAGCGCATCAGACGTAATTACCGTTTCATCATTACCTTTAATGCAGGTCTTATCGCCTGTGGCGTTGCAGGAATCCTGCAGCCGACTACATCTGCACTTCTTCACAATACTTCTACACTGGCGATCAGTTTGAAGAGCATGCAGAATCTGCTTCCATAGAAAGTTAACCAAATCAACTGCGGAGCAGTTATTTGGTGTAGAGCTACGTAGCGAAGCGGATTGCGAATATCCGCTTGACATAAATATAAAAGCCGGCCAGGTTATCGAAGAGATAAGATCTTCGTGCCTGGCCGGCTTTTTTCAGGTTGATCAGACGTGTATTGCAGGTATCAGCCTGAAGATGGATCTGAGATGGTAAGTTTTATTCCTGCGGAAAAGGTTCACTTTCCAGCTTCCGTCCGTCCGCCATATGATAGCGTTTCTTTTCGGTATCCGAGCGAAGAGGACGGGTATGCAGGCTCCGGTACCGGGAAGGACTCATGTGATAAAATTTTTCGAAGGTATGTGCAAAATGCTGCCGGCTGTTATATCCGGAAGAAAAGGCAATATCCGTAATGTGAAGAGTGCTGTTGCACAGAAGAAAGGCGGCCTGCTCCATACGCTTGCGGTTGATATAAGTGTTGATGGTACAGCCGTTTTTTTCTGTAAAAAGTGCCTGGAGGTAGGATTTATTGATCCCTGCATATGCGGCAATGGCAGGAATATCGATGTCTTCCAGATAATGTTCATCAATATACCGGAGCGCTTTTTTCAGATAAACACTTCCCTGGGTGTTCCGGCTGGAGCGGGCGCAGAAAGCAAGTTCTGTGAGCATACGGCCAAACAGAAGAAAGAAGAGAAATTCTTCCTCCTTTATCTGATCGGAACTGCGCTGTAAAAAGGTGAGAAGGTCTTTCAGGCTGTATCCGAAATTCCGGGAATCCGTGCCGGAGCAGAATCCCCGGGAGGAGGCAATAAAATTCCAGAACCGGGAAAATCCGGGATCTTTTTTCAGAAGAAGGTCCAGAGAAACCGGGCTTTTTTCGGAGGTGAGGGAAAATTCCAGATTCAGGATCGAGCATGGAAAACCGTCCGGGATCTCAAGCCTGTGCGGGATACCCGGGCGTATAAAGATAAACTGCCCGGATTTCAGCGGAAATTCCATGTCCTGTTCCTCATCCATGCAGAAAACCCGGCAGGAACCGGAAGTAATGTACATGATCTCATAGCTGGAATGTGTGTGATGTTCCATATGATAATACGGCAGGGAAAGGGCATAAAAGGCGGAAATATGAAAATATCTGGAAGAATCCTGAAAAATATCTGGCATGAAAAACCTCCTGAGCATGTGGTGAGATCACGAATATCCATTTGACTCGTATATTCGCAATCCACAGTTGCTGTAATGTCCGTTTTGTGGTCTGTGAACAGTATATCACGTAAAAATAAATGCGACAATATATTGCATTTTTTCATTCAGGGGATGATACCTGTCACCTTGTGGAAAATCCGATGATATACTGAAAGCAAGATTACAAAAACGGGAGGATATTTTGTATGAGCGACCAAAACGGGAACATGAAAACAATCGAATTACATGAAAACGGCCTGGATATCCAGTTCCGTATCCGTGAAAACGGCGTGGTAGAGCTGGCAGATCTTTCTTCACAGGAAGTAAAAAAGGCAGCCATGGAGCCGAAGGAAGATATTTATTATCCGGCTGTTGAGATCCACAGAAGCGGCACCGGAAGCCTGAATATGCATGCTTACAAAAACAACATCAATCAGTCCTCTGTAGACTTTGTTTATGAGAAACATGAACTGAAAGAGCAGGACGGTGGAAAAGAACTGGAGATCGTAATGGTTTCTCCGGAAAAGCTGAAAGCCATATATCATATGCGCCTGTTTGACGGAGTTCCGGCAGTGCAGACCTGGACAGAGATCACCAACGAGGGAAGTGAAGATCAGGGCCTGACTTACGTTTCTTCTTTTATATATCAGGGAATTTCCAGAGGCGGTAACAAACCTTATTACAAAAAAACAGATATCTATGTACCGTTTAACAGCTGGTGCTGTGAGGCACAGTGGCAGAAATATGATGCAGAGACACTGAACTTAAACGGAATGGTCGTAGACGGATTTAATCATCAGGGATATGGACTGAACCGTTATTGTTACAGTGGAAAGGGAACCTGGTCTACCTGCGAGTATCTTCCAATGGGAATTGCCGAAGACAGAGAAACAGGGGAAACTTATATTTTCCAGGTTGAAAGTTCCGGACAGTGGCTGATAGAATATGGTTCCGCCCAGGGTGGGAATCTGTATCTTACTGTAAGCGGTGCCACAGAGCAGGAGCACGGCTGGTATAAGAATCTGAAACCGGGAGAATGCTTCACAACTGTTCCGGCAGGGGCAGCCGTTGTAAAAGGAGGTCTGAATCCGGCAGTAGCAGCGCTGACCAGATATCGTAGAAAAGTACGCAGAGCGAATCCGGACGATGAGAAACTGAACGTGGTATTTAATGATTACATGAACTGCCTGATGGGAGATCCCACAACAGAGCGGGAGCTTTCCATTATTGACAAGGCGGCAGAGCTGGGATGCGAATATTACTGTCTGGATGCAGGATGGTATGACGACGGATTCTGGTGGGACCGTGTCGGTGAATGGAAGGAAGCATCCGGAAGATTCCCTGGAGGCCTGAAAGAAGTCTGCGATTACGCACACAGCAAAGGCCTGAAAATGGGACTCTGGCTGGAAATCGAAGTTATGGGAGTTGCCTGTGAGCTTGCAAATAAACTTCCGGATGACTGGTTTGTCTGCCGCCATGGAAAACGCCACATTGACAACAAACGTTACATGCTGGATTTCCGCAATCCGGAAGTACGGAAATACTGCCGTGATGTAGTGGACAGGCTGATCCGTGATTATGGCGTAGAGTACTTCAAGGTGGACTATAACGTAACGATGGGATACGGAAGTGAATTGAACAGCGACAGCTGTGCAGATGCCATCCGTGAGCATTATGAATGCCTCCATCAGTGGTATGAGGAGATCTTCCGTGATTATCCGGATCTTGTTGTGGAGAACTGCGGTTCCGGCGGACAGCGTATGGACTATGGTATGCTGAAAGTCTTAAGCCTGCAGTCCACCAGTGACCAGACCGATTATCTCTACAATGCCAATATTGCAGCCAATGTGGCAAGTGCGGTTGCCCCTGAGCAGGGTGGCATGTGGGTATATCCGTATGAGGATGAAGAAGAGCATGTGATCTACAATGTGGTAAACGGTATGCTCCTTCGCCCGTATATCAGCGGTATGGTATGGAAGCTTGGCGAGAATTCCATGAACCGTATGAAAGAGGGAATCGCCCTGTATAAAGAGATCCGTGAGGAAGTCCGTGACGGTGTGCCGTTCTTTCCGCTTGGTTTTGGAACTCTGAAATCCGAAGTGCTTGCTTACGGAGTAAAAGCAGAGAAGAATACCTATCTTTCCGTATGGACACCGGGAACAACAGAAGCAGTGATCCCGCTGGAAGACGCAGAGCAGATCAGTAAGGTATCCGTAATCTATCCGAAAGAAGAGATGTGCGAATATAAGATCGAAAATGGAAATCTTGCAGTGAAGATGCCGCAGGAAAAAGCAGCCAGACTGTTTATGATCGAGATGAAATAAGAAAGATATAAAGTCCTTTTTATTGGACTGTAAAAACGACGAATGATGAAAATTACAGGAAAATAAAAAGAGTGATACAAGGCAAGATGCAGATAAAAATACAGCCAGGAGTATCGGAGGTAGATTCTGATATATTCCTGACTGTATTTTTTATAGCAGTAATTTATGGAAATGCTATAGTCCCGGTAAATGGACAGTATTGTTTGATTTACCGGATATCCGCACCCGGTTTCATGATCTGAAGCAGGATCACCGCACAGATGATCGCTCCGATACCGGGAATGGCACCGCCGATTCCCACAAACCGAAGTCCGGCATATTTTACGATCACACCACCCATGGCAGAACCGGCTGCAATACCGAAGTTAAAGAAAACCGAGATCAGAGAAGAAGCCAGGTTTACACAGGCAGGGTGATCCCTGGTGGCAATCTTCAGGAAATGCATCTGCAGCGGTGAATTCAGAAGATACATCACAACACCGAGGATAAAAAGTACCAGTCCTCCGCTTACAAGATTGTGGGTGGCAATAGGAAGAAGCAGCAGACATACAGTCTGGATCACATAGATCAGAGGCAGCATGCGGATGCCGGTTTTGTTTGCCACCTGACCGGAACTTACGTTGCTGGTGATAGCTGCAATACCGAAGATCAGAAGCGCAAGGCTTAACATGGAATCCGGAATGTGAAGTTCCTGCTGGAAGATCGGTGTCAGGTATGTATAAAAACAGTAAGTGGAAGCACCGGCCAGAAAAACAATGGCACAGCCGATGGAGATCCTTTTATCCAGAAAAAGCTTAAACTGTTCCAGGATACTTCCTGCTTTCAGACGGTTCTGACGTGGCAGTTTCATAAACAGAAGCGCCAGCAGAGCCAGAGTCGCCACGAAGATCGTGATAAAAGCCGCACGCCATCCAAAAACATGAGTGATGGTGGAAGCGATCGGCACACCGATAACAGAAGCGATACTGAAGCCCGAAAAAACACCTGCGATCACACCCGGGATATGCTCCGGGATGGAAGCAACATCTTCCGCATAAGTCATGGAGATGGAAACCACAGTACCGGAAACGACAGCCGTAAGAATACGGAATACCAGAAACACCATGTAATTGGTAGCAATGGCACAGATCAGGTTGCAGAGTGCAAACAGTGAAATTCCAAGCATGGTAATACGGAAACGGTTGTATTTTCCCACATAGGCGGCCAGAAACGGAGTGCCCAGGCCATAGGCGAAAGCAAACAGAGATACAATACTTCCGGCCTGTGTCAGTGAAATCCCGAATCCGTCAGCAATTTCCGGCAGGATACCGATCACCGTATATTCACTGGTACCCAGAAAAAAGCTGAGCATGATCAGGCCTACAACAGCCGGATTAAAAAATCGAGCTTTGGATGATGACATGATAATAAGTCCTCCCTGAAAAAATAAAGATCAAGTTTCTGCATCAGAGAAATCTTCTTCAATGCGGTAAAAGAATATCATAATTTCCACCGTGTTTCTTGTTTACAGCTGTCAGATTTTTGTAGTATATTGATATCAGAAAACGGGGAGGAGTAGAAAAAATGGCAATACCGGTATTTGGAAAAGAACAATATCCACTGCGCAAAGAGTCCGGACTTTCCTATACGATCTCGGATATTTACAAGCATGTGCCGCTACATACCCATAATCATTATGAACTTTTTATTATTTCAGAGGGTACGGCCTATCATTTGATCAATGATTCCGTGCAGACGGTGAAAAAAGGAGACCTGTTTTTTATACGCCCCAATGATATGCACAGTTACAGCTTTTTTCATTCAGAGAATTTCTGTGTCCGGAATCTGGGCTTTTCCACCCAGGTGCTTCGAAATGTTTCTCTGTTTCTTGAACAGGAAGAAAAGATGGATAAACTGATAAACAGCGAGATGCCGGCCTATGTTCATATGGAAGGGGAAAATTTCCGCAAAGTCCTGGATGCCATGGATACTGCCGGAAATCTGGTAAACGAAAGCCATCCCAGGCATGCAAGATATCATGCACAGTGTATCATTGCGCTTCTTCTGGAGGATTATTTTTTCACTTACGATGAAAAGGATCCCTGGAATCAGATGCCGTCCTGGCTGTCAGAACTTCTCTTAAATATGTCCAAGATCGAAAATCTTCAGGAAGGCTATGAAAGAATGTGTGAGCTGGCGCCATGTTCTCCGAGCCATCTCTGCAGGCTGATGAAGCAGATCAGCGGGAAAACTCCTACTCAGTATATCAACCAGGAACGTCTGAAATACGCGGTCTATCTTCTGGCGCAGACAGACAGGGAGATTCTGGACATCTGTGAGTGTTGTGGATTTTCTAATGTGAGCCATTTTTATCATCTGTTCCGGGAACAGTTCGGGGTGTCACCGGCAAAATTCCGGAAGACAGTGTGATCTGCCTGGGGCAGTTATCAGGCTTTGCGAAATTTCCCGGGACTCATGCCTGCCCATTTTCGAAAAGATTCCGCATAATAACTGGCACTGCCAAAGCCGGTGGAAAGAGCGATTTCTGTTATAGTCATATCGGTTTCCCGGAGAAGCTGAGCACTTTTATTCAGGCGGTACTGATTCAGATAGAGATTTGGACTCTGGCTGAAATATCTGGAAAAGAGTTTGCAGCATTTGCTGATACCTACGGAACCGGCAGCCGCAATTTCCTTAAGGGAAATCCTGGAAGTGTAGTTCTGCTGGATAAAACCGGTCATGTTCCGGATGGCGGTAAGATCTGTATTGGTATGGTCTTCGGTCCGGGAGGCAGAGGGCAGATGTTCAAGAAGCAGAGCCCAGATCAGGGAAAAAGAGGACAGGATCCGTAAAGGAGCAGTTTTACTCTTACGGTGCACATAGATGTCGGCCATTTGTTTCAGAATCTGTGCCTGCCAGGAAATCCCGGGATCAAAGATAAAAAAGGAAACTTCGTTGTTCCGGATCAGAGGAAGGACGAAGTTTTTTTCATAGGCAGGTAATGTGCACAGAAGCATGGGGTGGATGAGGATGCAAAAAAATTCACATTCCCTGTGACTTTCAGAAAATCCGTAATGCATCTGCCTGGAATTTACAAAAATCCCCTGTCCCTGTTCCAGAGTGAGGATTTTTCCGTTGACATTATATTGCATCTGGCCGGACTGGATCATCAGAAATTCAATGTCATCATGCCAGTGGCTGATAGCGGAATAATTGGGATAGTGGGAAAGCATTTCATGGATGGTGTAGGCCGGACAGTCAGGATAATCGTAGACCATTTTTTCAGAAAGGTCATCCTTTAAGTCTATATAGATCATATTCATACCTCGCAGGATTGCTATAAAGTTAGATAGAAAACCGATAGAATAACTTAAAAATATACAATATAATTATAAAACGAAAAGATGCTTCGGTCAATGTCCGCGTAAACTGTAAGGCAGATATAGTGGAGCATGCCGCCGTCCTCTCCGGAATCACTCACAGTGCGTCAGGAGACACCGGGCATTTTTTTGAAGAAAACAAAGTGTATTTATAAGAGAGGGATTTACAATGGACAATATTTACAGAAGAGATCACGAAATGGCATACATCTCCGATGATGCAGTAGTGGCGCAGCAGAAAGAAACAAAAAAGGCCGTCCGGGAGTACAATGAGGCCATGCCTTTTGACCCGGAAAAGGGTATGGAATATCTGGAACGCACAGGACTGAAACATAAGAAAAACGTATATTTTGAGCCGCCGTTTCACTGTGAGTACGGAAGCCATATCGAAGTCGGAGAGAATTTTTATGCCAACACCCACTGCGTGATGCTGGATGTGGGAAAAATCACCATCGGGGATAACGTAATGTTTGGCCCAAATGTGGGAATTTATACAGCCGGGCATCCGATCCATCCGGAGAGCAGGAATTCAGCTTTTGAGTACGGGATTCCTGTCACCATCGGGGATAATGTGTGGATCGGCGGAAGCTGCTGCGTTCTTCCGGGTGTAAAAATTGGAAACAACGTTGTGATCGGTGCGGGAAGCGTAGTGACAAAGGACATTCCGGACAATGTATGTGCAGCTGGAAATCCCTGCCGCGTGATCCGCGAGATCACGGATGCAGACAAGCCATATTACTTTAAAGATCGGAAATTTGATGAGGAGGCATGGGCAAAAATAAATGAAAAATAAAAAAGACCCGGCATTCACCAGAAAGCTCATAAGCCTGGTGATGCCCATCGCTTTTCAGCAGTTTATGCTGGCGCTGGTCAGTGCATCCGATGCCCTGATGCTGGGAGTGATCTCACAGTATTCTCTTTCCGCAGTATCGTTGGCAGGGCAGATAACATTTATCCACAATCTTCTTCTGGAAGCAATGACCATCGGCCTTTCTCTTATCGCAGCCCAGTACTGGGGAAAGGGAGATATTCCGGCAGTGGAGCGGATCTTTGCCTTTGTAATGAAAGTTACCACTGTGATCTCTCTGGTCTTTACCCTGTCCGCGCTGCTGATCCCGGGAATGCTGATGAGGATCTTTACCAATGATCCGGTACTGATCCGGGGCGGTTCCCTGTATCTTCGTGTGATCGCGGTATCCTATCTGCTTACCGGAAGCTCGCAGATGTATCTCTGCATCCTGAAAAACAGCGGCAGAGCGGCAAAAAGCAGCATGATCAGTGCCACAAGTGTGGTAGTAAATATTTTTATCAATGCAGTGCTGATCTATGGATTGTTCGGAATGCCAAGAATGGAGATTGCCGGAGCCGCACTGGTAACAGTAACAGCCCGTATCATTGAAGTTACATGGTGCGTTCTGGAAACTGTGGGAAAAGATCAGGTAAAACTCCGGGCAAAATATCTCCGCAGAGACGATCCCGTTCTCAGGAGAGATTTCTGGAAATATACAACACCGGTGATCTGCAATGAGATCGTCTGGGGAACCGGATTTTCCATGTATTCCGTAATTATGGGACATCTGGGAAGTGATGCGGTAGCCGCCAATTCCATTGCCAGCATTGTCAAAAACCTGGCCGGATGTTTCTGTATGGGACTTGGAAACGGTGGCGGAATCATGGTAGGAAACGAACTGGGAGCCGGAAAACTGGAGAAAGCCAAAGAATACGGCAGAAGGCTCTGTCATCTGTCTGTTTCCAGCGGAATCGTATCCGGACTGGTGCTTCTGGCATTCAGTCCGTTGATTCTCCGTGCGGCCAACCTAAGCGTTACAGCGGAAGGATATCTTAAGGGAATGCTCCTGATCTGTGCTTATTATATGATCGGACGTTCGGTAAACGGAGTAACCATCAGCGGAATTTTCTGTGCAGGCGGAGACAGTAAGTTCGGGCTGTACTGTGACTGTATTTCCATGTGGTGTATTATGGTTCCACTGGGCCTTATCGCCGCATTTGTGCTGAAGCTTCCGGTGCTTGCGGTTTACTTTATCATCAGTCTGGATGAATTTGTGAAGATCCCGGCTGTGTATCTGAATTATAAGAAGTATCGTTGGGTGAAGGATCTGACGGTAAAAACAGACCCTACCTGAACAGATGCACAGCCAGTCCCCACAGCGGCAGCAGATACAGATAAAAGGCAACTGCGATACTGATGTTTGGCGCACCAATGGCAGCCAGCGGCACGGCTCCTGCAATGGACCAGGGGATCATGGGCGCTATGACCACCACCGTATTTTCCAGATCCAGGGCAAAAGAAGATTTTTCCGGATTGTTTTCCCCGCACAGCTGGCTGGTGAGCATGATGGCAAGAGTCTGGTTGCAGGAGATGGCGGAAGTGACAATGGAAGTCAGTAAGGTCGTGCCATAAGGGGTGATCCTGGAGCCCAGTTTTTCCATCAGGGCTTCAATTCCGTTCAGAAATCCGGTTCCCTCAAACATGCCGGAATAGCAGGAAGAAATTCCAACGATCAGATAAACCCGCAGCATGGAAAGAAAACCGCCGCCGCTCATCAGTTTCGCAATCGTCGTATCAGAAGGAGAAAATCCTGAGAAACATAAAGCAGGAAGTTCCGAAAATGGAAAGTGCTGTACACCTACCGCAATGACCATTCCCACCAGTCCGCTGATGGCAATGGTCTTTTTTACATCCACATGAAGAAGGGAAAGTACCAGCACGATTACAACAGGAAGAAGCATCAACGGCGAGAACTCATAATAATCCTGCAGTAAATTTCTGGTAGTATCCGCAGCAGATCCTGTATGGACGGAAAAGCCGAGAATTCCATACAGAACACAACTGAGTATGAAGGGAACCAGAGCACTGCGTGTCATATTCCGGATATTGGAAAAAAGATCCGTTTTTGTCAGTTCACTGACAAGAAGCGCACTGGTGGAAACCGGAGAACACCGGTCCCCGAAAAAAATCCCGGCCAGGATCGCGCCGCCGGTAAGAAAGGGAGGAATACCCATACTGTTGGCCATAGTCATACAGATTACGCCGATGGTGGCAGCGCTTCCAAAAGATGTTCCCGTAAGGAAGGAGATCAGACAGCACAGAAGAAAAGACGCCAGCAGCATCACGGAAGGAGTACAGATGGCAGATGCATAATATACGATATAGGCAATGGAACCACAGGCACGCCAGATCGCTGTGAGCATACTGATCAGCAACAAAGTCAGTAGAACATTTTTTACTGTGAAAATTCCGTTCCTGGAAAAACGAAGCATCTCTTTTACACTTTTTCCATGGATCAGTCCATAAGAAAAGAACAGAATGTACCCGAATATCAGGGCAAAAACAACAGAAGCACCGGTGACTACACATGCGATCAGACTGGCTGCAAACAGCGCCAGAAATAAAAGTTCCATAGATATTTTTTCCTCCGTGATACTGAAAAGTCTTTTCGTATTATACCAGTATGGAAATAGGAAAACAATTGTTACATTATCAGTTCACGAAGTGCATGGGCGATACCGTCCGAATTATTGGACAGTGTAACCTTATCAGCGACAGCCTTTACCGCATCTTCCGCATTACCCATGGCAACACCACAGCCGGCAGCCTGGAGCATAGGGATGTCATTTTCGGAATCACCGAATGCTGCCGTGTCAGCCGGATCGATACAAAGGCGGCTGCACACATCAAGAAGAGCTTTTCCCTTATTGATGGAAACCGGGATGATTTCCAGATAAAAAGGTGCCGTGCGGACAACACAGAGATCATCGGGAAGATGGCTGCGGATCATATCCTGAATGTTCAGGATTTCATCCGGGTCAACAGATAGGAGAAGCTTTACCGGGGAAAAATCCAGAAAATCTGCAAGGTTATCGACTTCTGTGCAGTCCATCTGATTGTTCCAGCATTCGTATTCCACCTTATATCCATGAGCATCTTCCACATAGAAGCGTTCGCCGTCGTCCAGGATTACAGTGACAGGAAGCGCTTCCAGAAAACGGAGAAGTTCCCGGGTTTTATTAAGGTCCATATGGGTTTGTGAAAGAAGTTGTCCGTCTGTGGCGTCTACGACTTTTCCGCCGTTGTAGGCCATGAGGATGCCGTGGTGGTCACCAAGGCGCAGCTCACTGGCAGCAGAATAAAGTCCGGGTACAGGTCTGGCAGAAGCCAGCATTACCCGGATTCCCTGTTCCTGAAATTTCAGAAGTGTGCTTAGGGTATCTGCTGTGATTTTTTTCTCATCGTTGGTAAGTGTACCGTCAATATCAAGTGCGATCAATTTTAATTTCATATTTGCAGTTATTTGTTGTCAGCAGGACATTCTTTTTCCTGCGATCTTTTTGAGGGAGTGATCATTTTGTGACCGGACCAGATAGCCATGATCATACAAAACAGTGTGCCGAAAGAGAAATATTTGTGTGCTTTCATGAATTTTCTGTAGCCTGTGTAAAAAGAACCTGTCATGCAGAGCAATGCTCCAAGTGACCAGTATTTATGTGCTTTCATATAAAAATTCTCCTATCTTTCTATAGTATTTTTCAGATAGCAAGCAGATTTCTGATCGCTTCCATATAGATCAGGACTGCTTCTTCCATACCGGAAACCAGGATAAATTCGTCGGCTCCGTGGATGCGGTAGTCGATTCCCTCTTTTTCAGGTCCGAAGGCAATGATATTTTTGAGGGATTTTGCATAAGTACCGCCGCCGATGACCATTGGTTTGTGCTCTGTGTCGCCGGTTACATCTGTATAAGCTTTGTACAGGGCATTTACCAGTGGAGATTCTCTTGGGAAGAATAATGGGGCAACAACGTTGTTGATCTCAATACGTCCGTTTTTATCCTCCAGTTTGTCCTCACACATTTTGCGGATCTCTGCTTCCTTAAGAGTAACCGGGACACGGATATCGATGGTGCAGGAGATCACGCCGTTTTCTGTTTTTACGATTCCGTTGCACAGGGTCAGATCTCCGTATTCATCCGCAAATTTCAGACCGATGCCGGAACCGTCACAGGCAGTGCCGATATGGGAGTTATAGAATTTTACAAAATCATCTTCAAATCCTGCCTCTGCCAGGCATTCAAAGGTTACACCTGCAGCATTGACTCCCAGGTGCGGGGTGCTGGCATGAGCCGGAACACCTTTGGCGTAGATGGTAAGCTCACCATTTTCTTCAGTTACTTTGTATTCCTGGAGCTTTGTATGGGAAAGTGCTGCTTCCAGCTTTTCTTTCAGATCATCGTCGGCGGGAATAACAGTTGTGCAGGTGTCGCACATTGCATTGGAAACAAAACCGCCGTTCATGGAAAGGATCCTGGTGTTTTTGGAGTAGGCCATCATACCCAGCTGTCCCTTTTCGCCGTGGATACATGGGAAATTGGCATCCGGTGTGAAACCACAGGAGAGCTCTTCGGCTACCTGGTTATAGTGAGCCATACATCTGGAACCGGTCTCTTCGTTGCAGCCCATGATCAGGCGGACTCTTTTGTTCAGTTTTACACCGTGGTCGCGGAGAAGCTTCATGGCGTAGAGCGCTTCCAGAATCGGACCTTTGTCATCGGTAGTTCCACGTCCGTATACATGGTCGCCTTCACGGGTAAGCTTAAATGGATCATAAGTCCAGTCACCACCCACTGGCACGATATCCAGATGTCCGGCGATTCCAACGATCTCATCGCCCTCACCCATTTCTGCATAGCCACAGTAGTTGTCCAGGTTTACGGTTTTAAAACCAAGCTCATCGGCAATCTTGAGACCTTCTTCCAGGGCTTTTGCAGGGCCTTCACCGAAAGGCTTTCCTTCGGCAGGTGTGCCGAGCTGGGAGTCGATGGCAACCAGTCGGCCAAGGTTTGTGAGCATTTCTTCTGATAATGAATGGATTTCTTCTTTAATATTCATAACGATTTCCTCCTGTTGACAGCGTTCCGGAAATGTATCCTGTGTTTATGGACAGATGGCATCTGCCTGCTTGGCATAGTGATAGACCGGAACGCCAGTATTATGAGGTCTATTATAACACAGATCAGAATAGACGGCAGAGGAGATTTTTATATTGTGGAGCGTCTGGCGGTGTTAAGAGAAATCTCACGTTTCATCCGGCCAGATAAAATTGCAGTTTCCGGCTTCCAGGCCATCGATGAGAATATTCTGGCCTGTACAGAAGCGGTTTTTTACAGCCATAAAATAAATCCATTCTGCAGCTTCATCCACAGTCATCCACCGCTTCAGCGGAGTCAGATCCATGATCTGATCCCAGAGTTTTTTGTCCTCCATTACCGGACGGTTCAGCTCTGTCATGACGCCGCCGAAATCCAGGCTGTTGCAGGTGGCCTGGTAAGGCGCAATCCGCATTGCCACATTTTTGGTATAGGCCAGAACGCCGCCTTTGCTGGCTGCATATTCTGGGAACTCGGAGCCGGTGTGACCGCTTGCGGAACCGATCATCACAATAGAGTAAATATCAGGGTGGATTCCGTAATGTTCGGTAATGGAAATGGTTCCTTTTAAGTTTACGTCAATGTCATTTTCGTCCTGGGTTCCTGCATTGTTGATCAGGATATCTACAGGAGGGAGTTCCGGGTAGGAATCCTTATCCCGGATATCCAGGCAGAAATGGGTATATCCGAGCTGAGTGATCGTGGCGGCATTTTTATCGAAGCCATAGACTTCATGGCCTTTTTTCAGAAAAAACTCCGCACATCCCTTTCCGATCCCGGAGCTGGTACCTGTAATTAAAATTTTCATCGGATAAAACTCTCTTTCATACTTTTTCGCAATGCTCCCATCAGGACAGCTGCCAGTGCAAGACAGAGAATTCTGTCAATGTAATCGGTGATAAACTGGACTGCAAAACAGCTTCCGACCATTCCAAGAGGTGTTTTTGCGAGAAGCTGTACAAGAATGGAGGAACCGGAAGAGGTGATCCCGCCGAACAAAAATGCAGTGATGCAGGAGCTGATCAGAGTTGACGGAAGGGTGATCGCAATGGCCGCCGGAAAGATCTGCCATTTTTTCGGCTGAAATTTCCGGTATACAAGACCGGTCACAAAACCGAGAACGATTCCCACCGGAGCATAATACAGAGAATAAACATCTACAGTCATTCCCATTAACAAGCCGCTGATCAGATTGGGAAGCATACCATAAAACGGTCCAAGAATGGAAGCGATAAACACAGTACCGATACTGTCAAGATAGATGGGGAGCTTCAGGAAAAGAGCGATCTGTCCGCCCACAAAATTAATACAGATGGCAAACGCGATCAGGCAGATTTTCTGTACATTTATTTTTTCTGTTTTCATATTCAGTCACTCCTTATATTAAATCCTGCAAAATATCCAGTTTTTCCGGTTCCAGACCAAGGATCCTGGAGAGGAACAGCTGGAAGAATGCATATACGTCTACTTCGGTCAGTACTTTTGTATTTGGTGTTTTCCGGTAAAAATCCATGGAATCCACAACGGACTGTCCAAGAGAGATTCCTTCGGTTTCGATCTGTACATAGGAATCAAAACCCTGGCAGATATCCGGATCCAGAAAGTATGCCACTGCCAGTGGATCGTTGATCACACAGCCAATGATATGCTCCCATTCCCAGTGAAAGTCAAAATAAAATTTCGTGATCTTTCGGATAAATTCTCCGGTCTCTTTATTCAGACGACAGATATATTCCAGAAGAGTAGGAGTGAGAACGATCTTTCTTGTCACATCAAGACCGATCATGTGGATCATTTTTCCATTCTGGTGAAGGGTGTCATAGACCAGTGCGGCAGCATCCGGATCGCACCAGTAGTTATACTCTGCAACAGGGGAACAGTTTCCGTGGCTTTTAAAAGAACCGCCCATAGATACCAGTTCCTCGATCTGGTCAAAAGCTGCCGGGGCTTTCTGGATCAGGCGTGCAAGATTTGTCATGGGACCCAGGGCGATCACGGAGACTTTTTCTTTTATCAGCGCCTTGGAGAGAAAATCTACAGCACCGATTTCCTGCTGATATCCGGGGACCTCGGGCAGAAAGCTTTCGCCGAGCCCGTCAGCGCCATGAGTATCCAGAGCGTTTACGTAATCCCGCTTCAAAGGTCTGGGTTCCCCCATATAGACCGGCACATCCAGCCGGTTCATCTGCTTCAGGATCTTTTTTGCGTTTTCGAATCCCATTTCCACGGGGGAATTTCCGCAGACAATGGTGATTCCAAGTACTTCGATTTCCGGTGATGTAAGAGCCAGCATGATGGCCAGGCTGTCATCAATTCCCGGGTCGCAGTCAATGATGATTTTTCGTTTGTTCATTTTGTTCCTTTCCAACTTGTGTCAAAGCAAAAAAAATGCTTTTGTTTATCACCTCCAATAAACAAAAGCATCCGTAAAAAGACTGCAGATTGTGTATACGTGCAGCCGGAAATTCTTTTTTTACTTTGCCTAGTTTTTTATACTGGGAGGTTTTCGAACCAGTTTCGTTGCATATTTTAACATATGATTCACGACGTGACAATATTTTTGAGAAAAAAAGCACAGTAGGATTTCTTAACGGAAATTATGTTGACGCAGGATAACCCGGCATTGTATCATGGAAATATCAGTGAAAAAAGTAGCCAGATATACAGTAGAAACCCAGTTTCAGAGCAACTGTCCGGTTACGCAAAAAAATATAAAAGCGGACTGACCAGATCTGCTTGACAGGGGGGAAAGATGAGAAAAAATATACAAGAAGGATATCTATTTTGCAAATGAAGAGCAGGGAAGAGAATATTATTATCTGTTTGTGCGTGAGGACAGAATAGATATCAACGCAACCGATCTTTCTACGCTTGAGAATGCCAGAGTTGGAATCAACAAAGGCAGTGTGCAGGCAGATTTTTTTCAGGAGTGGTGTGAGAAAAACAATGTGAAATGCCAGATCAATTATGCCTGCGGCTACGCCTTCTCAGGCGACTATCCGGAAGCTTCCCTGCTGGATCTCCTCAACGAAGCAGACCTTAATATGTATGAGGATAAGGTTCAGTCGAAACAGGGACGGAGAAATTAATCATCGTTTATAAAGATGCGGCGGAAATGTCATCAGCGATATTTCCGCCGCTTTGTCGCCGAGGATGTCTGGCTCAATTGATTCAGTCCGCGTCAGAACAATTATCTTCAAGTTTCTAGATTAAAAACGAGATGTTGTCTACCTGTGATAAAGATATTAATACATTTTATTTTCTTTTTTCTTCTTTTTCGCAGCATCTACCGTATACCAAAAACGTCCTGCTGACATTGTCTGTTCTTTCCAGCTACCATCTTTAAGCTGAATTGAAAGTTTCACTTCTACATCCGATGTTTTTTCACCAAAAGTCATTACTGCAACACGTTTATAATTCTGTACAATAAACTGATTATTAAATATTTCTACAAGACAATTTTTGCTTTTAGATATACCCCAGAACTGTATTGGTAAGTCGAAAATTATTTTCTTGCAATCAGGCTTATTACTTTCTTTTACTGCTTTTTGTGCTACAACAAATATATATTGATGTTTCTTGAAATAGTTGTAGTGACTCTTTACGATACTCTCCAATGGAACATCTATGACTTCCCTGTGTTCTGAATTAAATACATACATTTTATAGGTTTCCTGACACATATCTATTTCGACACAATACTTTCCCGACATACGGACAACCTTTTCATCGAAATATATCAAGCCAACCTTGCCAGGCTCTCTACCAACCTTCAAATTGGAAAATAACACAGAATACTGCTTAGAAACAGCATTATATTTAATACTGTTTTTTGAAATATGACCTAATGTGCAATAAACCATAATAAATACCTCTCTCGTTTAATTGTGTGTTTACATTATAGATCAAACGGTAAATTACAGCAAGAACCATGGGGACGGTGTTTTGTGACACTTTGTGTGTCCCGGTGGTCACTAATTGAGCAATTTTGCATATCCTAACAGCAGAAGTTTCTTAAAGGAGTATCTGCATGAAAAATAAAAAATGGATTTCCCTGGCGGCGGCAGTGGTTTTGGCGGTGACCGCGCTGCCGATGACGGCTTTTGCTGCTAAGAAGGACGGGGCAGAGGAGAAGATTACGAAGGTTACATTAAATGAGGTAGCGCATTCGATTTTCTATGCGCCGCAGTATGTGGCGATCGAAGAGGGATATTTTGCAGAGGAAGGTCTGGACTTGACACTGGTAACTGGTTTTGGCGCAGATAAAGTTCTGACAGCTCTGATCTCCGGTGAGGCAGATATCGGCTTCATGGGAGCGGAAGCATCGATCTATGCATACCAGGAAGGGGCAACCGATCCGGCTGTGAACTTCGCCCAGCTGACCCAACGCGCGGGAAATTTTCTTGTTGCAAGAGAAGAGATGCCGGATTTCAAGTGGGAAGATCTGAAAGGAAAGAAAGTTCTTGGCGGGCGAAAAGGCGGCATGCCGGAAATGGTATTTGAATATATCCTGAAGAAAAACGGCATTGACCCGCAGAAAGATCTGACCATTGACCAGAGTATTGATTTCGGTTCCACGGCGGCGGCTTTTACAGGGGATGATTCTGCGGCGTATACCGTAGAGTTTGAGCCATCTGCCACAATTCTGGAAAAAGAAGGCGCAGGCCATGTGGTGGCATCGCTTGGGGAAGCATCCGGGTATGTGCCTTACACATCTTACAGTGTAAAAACAAGTTACATGAAAGAAAACCCGGAGATCATCCAGAAATTCACAAATGCACTTCAGAAAGGTATGGACTATGTGCAGAGTCATACGCCGGAGGAGATCGCAGAAGTGATCGCACCCCAGTTTAAAGAAACAGATATCGACACGATCACTACCATTGTGAAGCGGTACTATGATCAGGACACCTGGAAAGAAAATCTGATCTTTAAGAAAGACAGCTTTGAGCTTCTGCAGGATATCCTGGAAGATGCAGGAGAGCTAGGCGAACGTGCAGAGTATGAAGAACTGGTGCAGACGGAATATGCAAAGAACGCAGTAAAAGAAAAGTGAAAAAGCTTCAGAAGTATACAGAGCAATGCCGGTTGACAGAAACATTTTCCGGGATTTATACTTAAAAAAGATTGCAAAAAATACAGATGAGGAGAGCATGTGAGATGTTATATTTTGTAAATGATTACTGCGAGGGCGCTCATCCGGCGATCCTGCAGAAACTTCTGGAAACCAATATGGAGAAGCTTTCCGGTTACGGCACGGATAAATACTGCGATTCTGCCAAAGAAAAGATCCGAAAAGCCTGCAGCTGTCCGGATGCAGAGGTGTATTTCCTGGTGGGAGGAACCCAGACCAATGCAACGATCATCGCATCTGTCCTGAACCGTTATGAGGGAGTCCTTGCGGCACAGACAGGTCATGTAGGCTGTCATGAAGCAGGCGCGATTGAATACACAGGCCACAAAGTGCTGACACTTCCGGAAAAAAATGGAAAGATCAGCGCAGAGAGCATCACGGACTATGTGGAAACCTTTTATGGGGATGCGAACCATGAGCATATGGTATTTCCGGGAATGGTCTATATTTCCCATCCGACCGAGTACGGAACCCTTTATACAAAGAAGGAACTGGAAGAAATCTCCGAGGTATGCCATAAATACGATCTTCCACTGTTTCTGGACGGAGCAAGACTTGGCTACGGCCTGGTAAGCCCGGAGACAGATGTGACACTGGAAGATATCGCCAGATATACCGATGTATTCTATATCGGTGGAACCAAGGTAGGCGCACTTTGCGGAGAGGCAGTCGTTTTTACGAAAAAAGCTCCGAAGCATTTCATGACCATGGTAAAACAGCAGGGTGCCCTTCTTGCAAAGGGACGTCTTCTGGGAATCCAGTTTGATACGCTGTTTACCGATGATCTGTATACAAAGATCAGCAAAAATGCCATCGAGACAGCCATGAAACTGAAAAAAGCCCTTCAGGAAAAAGGCTATCAGTTATATCTGGATTCTCCCACAAACCAGCAGTTTGTAGTTCTGGAAAATAAAAAGAAAGAAGAACTGGGCAAAAAAGTTCAGTTTGATTTCTGGGAGAAATATGATGAAGATCATACAGTGATCCGTTTTGCCACAAGCTGGGGAACGAAGATGGAGGATATTGATGCGCTGATCGAACTTCTGTAAAGTCATGAGCAGACAGAAAAACAGCTGAGATGATCCTGCATGCAAATAGAAGCTGCATTGCAGATCCCATCATATCCTATAGCTGACATAAGACAGAAAAACTCCGTGAAGTCTGCATGACGGCAGAATGACACGGAGTTTTTTCATGTCAGTAACAATGCTGAATCTGATCAGATCAGGCGGAGGATATTTGGCTGCCTGACCGTTAGATGCTTTCAAAAAATTATAATTTTTTACCCTTCTCAGCAGCAGCAGTAAGCGCTTCAAACACAGCACTGCGGAAACCATTCTTCTCCAGGGTACGTACACCCTCGATGGTAGTTCCGGCAGGGGAGCAGACCATGTCTTTCAGGTCTCCCGGATGACGTCCGGTTTCCAGAACCATTTTTGCACTGCCAAGAACAGTCTGGGAAGCGAACTTGTAGGCCTGTTTACGAGGCATTCCCTGGCTGACAGCGGCATCAGCCATAGCTTCGATGAACATAAACACATAAGCCGGTGCACAGCCACCTACAGCACCGGCCGCATCCATCAGACGTTCCGGGATCACTTCCGTACATCCGAAGCTGTCTGTGATCTTAAGAATCTCAGCAAGTTCATCCTGTGAAACCCGTTCATTGGCACATACAGCAGTCATTCCCTCACCGACCTGCGCCGGGGTATTAGGCATAAAACGGACAACTTTCAGAGGAAGACCGGC
Source organism: Blautia sp. MSK.20.85 (assembly GCF_013317245.1). Lineage (NCBI taxonomy): Bacteria > Bacillati > Bacillota > Clostridia > Lachnospirales > Lachnospiraceae > Blautia > Blautia sp. MSK.20.85. The sequence goes on along the minus strand of NZ_JAAIUN010000001.1, from coordinate 99,037 downwards.
CTTTTCTTCCAGCCATGCAAGGGTTTTGCCTGGGGCAATGCCGATAATGGTGTGTTCTTCAGTAAGGCTGTCGTGGACTTCGTCCAGAACCTCCTCATAAAACTGAGGCTTTACGGCAAGAACAACAGTTTTTGCAGATCTGACGACCTCCTTGTTATCCAGAGTGGTGACAACGCCGAGATTTTTTTCACTGCGTGCTTTTCCCTCGGGGGTAAGGTTGGAAACAATGATGTCCTCTTTGGAAAAAATCCCCTGACGGAGAATACCGCCGATCATGGCAGAACCCATATTTCCACATCCGATAAATCCGATCTTCATAATAAAATCCTCCTTAAAATCATTTATAAAAAAAGACACGCCTGACTCGCGTGCCTTCTTTGGCAATGAAAGCAGATAACGGGAATCGAACCCGCCTCCTCAGCTTGGGAAGCTGATGTTCTACCAATGAACTATATCTGCTTGCATCACTAATTATAGCACTGCAAATGAGAAATACAAGTGTGATTTCAGATACAGGCCACGGAGTGACAGCAATGGTATTGAGAGCTGGCAGCATCTGCAAACAGCGATCGCATTTACCAGCCCTGGCTCATAGTGCTGTTATGATATTTTGTAGAATAAGTCACATCTTCACCGAACCATTCTGGCGCGGTGTAGGCATTGGCTGCTTCCTCTGTGGGAAATTCCACTTCAGCCAGAAGAACGCCCTCATATTCTCCGTGAAAGATATCCAGTTCGATAAAAAGTCCGCCTTTTTCCGGGATCACGTAGCGGTCTTTTGTGATGAGGATTCCATCTGCCTTGGGTTTCAGGTGTTCATAAGCTTCTGCGGTGAGCGGAAGATTATATTCCTCACGGCTCATCAGTCCTTTGGATTTATAAGTGAGAAAATAGTCATCGTCCTGTCTTCGGATGCGGACCACCGGTGAGGTGCAGAGATAACCCTGCTCGATTCGATGGCAGGGATAAGAAGCCAGGTTTTCCGGCAGATTTTCTTTTTTAATAAGAAATTTACGCTCAATTTCCATAACCGATTCCTCCTGTAAATATACTGCCCTCAGTTTACATGAAAAAAATATAATTTGCAACGGACTTACCCTGCAAATTTTCTTGACATTTTTTATGGAAAAAAGCATTATGAAAGGGAATGGAAAAACCTCCGGACAGCACCGGAATAATATAAAAAGAAAGGACGGAAAACATTATGAGCAAAGTATATATTTTTTTCGCAGACGGATTTGAAGATATCGAGGGACTGACTGTGGTAGATCTGATGCGGAGAGCAGGAATCGACATCCAGACAGTATCTATTAAAGAGACCAGAGAGATCAGAACCTCTCACGGAATCAATATTCTTACAGACTGCACATTTTCAGAGTGTGATTTCTCTGATGCGGACATGCTTGTGATCCCGGGAGGAATGCCAGGAACAAAATATCTGGAGGAATACAAACCGCTGACCGGGCTTCTCACATCATTTTACCAGAAAGGCGGCAAGGTGGCAGCTATCTGTGCAGCTCCGGGTGTATTCGAGAGACTTGGCTTCCTCAAAGGCAGAAATGCCACATCTTATCCATCTGTAATGGAGCAGCTTACAAGCGCCAGAACTTCCCTGGAGCCGGTAGTAGTGGACGGAAATGTGACTACCAGCAGAGGTCTTGGAACAGCCATTGATTTCAGTCTTTCTCTGATCCGTCAGCTGGAGGGAAGAGCAAAAGCCGAGGAAATCGCAGAGTCTGTAGTATATTCAACAGAGATTTTTTACTAAAGAAGAGCTGTTTTTGCGGTTAAGAAGGAAAACCAGAAGAGCTGCACTGCTTCTGAACGGGATTTTTACGGAAAACAGGGGATTTACAGCGGTATAAGAGCCATATATGGCGAAAAAAATACTGGCGTTTTTACAGTGATTATGCTATACTACAGAAATGACTGTAAATATATAAAATGCGAGTGTTAACTATTTATATAATAAGGTATTTACTCGATATAATTAAGGAGGAACAAGAAACATGAGTTTACAGGTTGAGAAAATGGAGAAAAACATGGCGAAACTTACAATCGAGGTTTCCGCCGAGGATCTTGACAAAGCAATGCAGAACGCATATCAGAAAGCAAAAGGCAGAATTTCCATTCCGGGATTCCGTAAAGGAAAAGCTCCTAGAAAAATGATCGAGCAGATGTACGGTAAGGGAGTATTCCTTGAGGATGCTGCTAACGCTCTGATCCCAGAGCATTACAGCAAAGCACTTGCTGAGTGTGATCTTGAGATCGTTTCCCAGCCTAAGATCGATGTAACACAGGTTGAGCCTGGCAAACCATTTATCTTTACAGCAGAAGTAGCTACCAAACCAGAGGTAACTCTTGGCGACTATAAAGGACTTGAGGTTCCGAAGTCTGAGACAGAAGTAACAGACGAGGAAGTTGAGGCAGAGCTTAAGAAAGAGCAGGAGAAGAACTCCAGAACGATCACAGTTGAGGATCGCGCAGCCGAGAATGGCGACACAGCAACTATCGATTTCGAGGGCTTCGTAGACGGAGAGGCATTCGAGGGCGGTAAAGGAACAGATTATCCGCTGACACTTGGTTCCAACACATTCATCCCGGGATTTGAGGAGCAGCTTGTCGGTGCCAAGACTGGTGACCATGTAGAAGTTAAAGTAACATTCCCTGAGGAGTATCAGGCAAAAGAGCTCGCTGGTAAGGAAGCAGTATTCCAGTGCGACGTTAAGAAGATCGAAGCGAAAGAGCTTCCGGAGCTTGACGATGACTTCGCTAAAGATGTATCTGAGTTTGATACACTTGCTGAGTACAAAGAAGACGTTAAGAAGAACCTGACAGAGAAAAAAGCAGAAGATGCTCGTCGTGCAAAAGAGGACGCAGCAGTAGATAAAGTGATCGAGAATGCCCAGATGGATATTCCGGAGGCAATGATCGAGACTCAGACACGTCAGATGCTTGACGACTTCGCAAGAAGAATGCAGTCCCAGGGTCTTTCCATGGAGCAGTACTTCCAGTTTACAGGCCAGAGCGTTGAGAAGATGATGGAAGACATGAAGCCACAGGCTCTTAAGAGAATCCAGACAAGACTGGTTCTTGAGAAGATCGCTGAGGTAGAGAACATCCAGCCAACAGAGGAAGAGGTTAACGAAGAGATCTCCAAGATGGCAGAGATGTACAAGATGGAAGCAGACAAATTAAAAGATCTCATCGGTGAGAACGAGATGGAGCAGATGAAGAAAGATATGGCTGTTCAGAAAGCTGTTACATTAGTTGCCGATGCAGCTGTAGAGGCGTAATAAACCTCGGAAATGGAGGGTAAAATGAGTTTAGTACCTTACGTCATTGAGCAGACCAGCAGAGGAGAAAGAAGTTACGATATCTATTCAAGACTTCTTAAGGACCGAATCATTTTCCTTGGAGAAGAGGTTAACGATGTCAGTGCGAACCTGATCGTTGCACAGCTTCTCTTCCTGGAAGCAGAAGATCCTTCCAAGGATATCCAGCTTTATATCAACAGTCCGGGTGGTTCTGTAACTGCCGGAATGGCGATCTATGATACGATGCAGTATATCAAGTGTGATGTATCTACAATCTGCCTTGGAATGGCAGCCAGCATGGGAGCTTTCCTCCTGTCTTCCGGTGCCAAAGGCAAGAGATACGCACTGCCGAATTCAACGATCATGATCCACCAGCCATCAGGCGGTGCACAGGGGCAGGCTACAGAGATCCAGATCGTAGCTGACCAGATCGCAAAAACCAAAAAGAAGCTGAACGAAATTCTTTCCGCGAATACCGGACAGCCTCTTGAGATTGTGGAGAAAGATACTGACCGTGATAACTATATGACAGCAGAAGAAGCGAAGGCATATGGTCTGATCGATGGTGTTGTAGTCCACAAATAATGCGTAAGAAAAGACTCCTGTAAAGACACAGGAGTCTTATCTTGCTTTAAAAAGGAATTTTAAATGTCTGCGGGAGACGGACATTTACGTTTAGAAAGGAAACAAAAAGATATGGCAGATAAAGTAAGAGAAGGAAAGGTAAGATGCTCCTTTTGCCATAAGACCGAAGACCAGGTACGGAAACTGATCGCAGGTCCGGATGGAGCGTATATTTGTGATGAATGTATCGGTATCTGTTCCGAGATCATGGAAGAAGAATTCAATATGTATGATCATGAAGCAGATTACGAAACAGGGATCAACCTTCTGAAACCGGAAGAGATCCACAGTATCCTGGATGAATATGTCATTGGTCAGGACGATGCCAAGAAGGCACTTTCTGTGGCTGTTTACAATCATTACAAGAGAATTCTTGCTTCCAGAAATCTGGACGTTGAGCTGCAGAAGAGTAATATCCTGATGCTTGGTCCTACAGGTTCCGGTAAGACACTTCTTGCACAGACACTGGCGAGACTTCTGAATGTTCCTTTTGCCATCGCAGATGCCACTACTCTCACAGAGGCAGGCTATGTTGGCGAGGATGTTGAGAATATTCTTCTGAAGATCATTCAGGCAGCAGATTACGATATTGAACGTGCGCAGTACGGAATCATCTATATTGATGAGATCGACAAGATCACAAGAAAATCCGAGAACACTTCCATTACCAGAGATGTGTCCGGTGAGGGCGTACAGCAGGCACTTCTGAAGATCCTGGAAGGAACCGTTGCAAGTGTTCCGCCGCAGGGCGGAAGAAAGCATCCGCATCAGGAGTTTATCCAGATCGATACGACAAACATCCTGTTCATCTGCGGTGGTGCTTTTGATGGACTGGAGAAGATCATCGAGGCAAGACAGGATACCAAGTCCATTGGTTTTGGAGCAGAGGTTTCTGAGAAGGAAGACCGCAATGTAGGCGAAGTCCTGAAAGAAGTTATGCCGGAAGACTTTATCAAATTCGGTCTGATCCCGGAGTTTATCGGACGAGTTCCGGTTGTTGTGACACTGGATTCCCTGGATGAAGAAGCACTGATCCGAATCTTAAAAGAGCCTAAGAACTCCCTCACCAAGCAGTATGACAAGCTTTTTGAGCTGGACGGTGTGGAACTTGAGTTCCAGGATGAGGCACTTGAGACAGTTGCCCGGAAATCTCTTGAGAGAAAAACAGGTGCCAGAGGACTTCGTGCCATCATGGAGCATACCCTGATGGATCTGATGTACAAGACACCTTCTGACGATACCATCCGTAAATGTATCGTCACAAAAGAGGCAGTGGAGGGAACCGGAGAGCCGGAGATCATCCACGGGGAGGCCAAGTCTCCTGCCAAGAAAGCAGGACACAAAACATCCCGTTCGAGAAAGAAAGGCAAGCCGGAAACAGCTTGATGAAGGGAATGACATAAATGACAAATCAGGTCAATATAATGCCAATGATTGCTCTACGTGGGACTACGGTCCTTCCGGAGATGATCGTACACTTTGATGTGAGCAGAGAGAAATCCATCCGTGCCGTGGAAGCAGCCATGCTCCATGACCAGAAGGTCTTTCTGCTGACACAGAAGGACCCGGAAGTGGAAACACCGGAACTTGATGATCTGTATCGGGTAGGAACCATTGCATACATCAAGCAGGTGGTGAAACTTCCGCAGGATCTTTACCGGGTTCTGGTAGAAGGACTGGACAGAGCTGAAATACTGAGCCTGGAGCAGGAAGAACCCTACCTGAAAGCGGAATGTGAGATCGTTACCGCCCAGGAAGAGGAGTATCCGGAACCGGTGAAAGATGCCATGCTTCGCAGCATCCGGGAACTTTTCCAGAGATATTGCAGAGAGAGCGGAAAGATAAGCAAAGATCTGGTAACACAGATCATGACCATTGAGGATGTTAAGGAGACCATCGACCAGATTGCGGTGAACCTTCCGATGTCCTATCAGAACAAGCAGAAGCTTCTGGAAGCAGTGTCTCTGAATGACCGTTATGAGATCCTGGGAGCACTTCTTGGCAGCGAGATCGAAGTGATCCATATCACCAAAGATCTCCAGCGCAAGGTGAAATCCCATATTGATAAGAATCAGAGAGAGTATATCCTCCGTGAACAGCTCAAAACTATCCGTGAAGAACTGGGTGAGGATAATACTGCAGATGATATCGAGGAGTTTAAGAAACAGCTGAAAGAGCTGGATGCATCCGATGAAGTAAAAGAGAAGATTTCCAAGGAGATCAGCCGTTTTAAAGGAATGGCAGCCAGTGCAGCGGAGGCAACGGTACAGAGAGGCTATCTGGAGACTGTTCTTGCACTTCCGTGGAATAAGAAATCCGAGGATTCCGAGGATCTTGAGAATGCATGGAAAGTACTGGAAGAAGGCCACTACGGACTGAAAGATGTTAAAGAGCGTATCATGGAATTTCTTGCGGTCCGGAAACTGACCCACAAGGGAAAGAGCCCGATCCTCTGCCTGGTGGGACCTCCCGGAACCGGAAAAACTTCCATTGCCCGTTCTGTGGCGGAGGCCATGAACAAAAAATACGTCCGCATCTGTCTCGGCGGTGTCCGTGATGAAGCGGAGATCCGTGGACACAGAAAGACCTACGTCGGCGCCATGCCCGGAAGGATCACGGTTGCATTGAAAGAAGCCGGAGTCAGCAATCCGCTGATGCTTCTTGACGAGATCGACAAGACCAGCAGTGACTATAAGGGAGACACTTCTGCGGCACTTCTGGAAGTCCTTGATCCGGAGCAGAACAGTAAGTTCAACGATCACTATGTGGAGATCCCTCAGGATCTTTCCGAAGTACTGTTTATTGCAACGGCCAATGACGTACAGGGAATCCCGAGACCTCTTCTTGACCGTATGGAACTGATGGAAATTCCAGGCTATACGGAGAATGAGAAGGAACATATTGCAAGGGAACATCTGATTCCGAAACAGATGGAGATCAACGGGATTCCGGAAGGAAAACTGGTGATCCAGCCGGCAGCTCTCGGTAAGTTGATCAACAACTATACCAAGGAAGCCGGAGTCCGTTCCCTGGAGAGAAATATCGGACGCATCTGCCGGAAGACCGCACGTGCGCTTATGGAAGAAGGCAAGGATAAAGTTGTGGTCACATCCAGAAATATCTCCAAATTCCTTGGCAAAGAACGATATAACTATCTGATGGCCAATGAGAAGGATGAGATCGGAATTGCCCGTGGCCTTGCCTGGACACAGGTAGGCGGCGATACCCTTCAGATCGAGGTCAACATCATGCCTGGAAAAGGAGAACTGCTTCTCACCGGACAGTTGGGCGATGTGATGAAAGAATCTGCACAGGCAGGCATCAGCTATATCCGTTCTGTAGCAGATCAGTATAAGATCGATCCGGAATTTTTCCAGAAACATGATATGCATGTACATATCCCGGAAGGTGCTGTTCCAAAAGACGGCCCGTCCGCAGGTATAACCATGGCAACTGCCATGCTGTCCGCAATTATCGAAAAACCGGTGCGTGCGGATCTTGCCATGACCGGTGAGATCACCTTAAGAGGCCGCGTGCTTCCGATCGGTGGACTGAAAGAGAAGCTGCTTGCAGCCAAATACGCAAAGATAAAAGAAGTCCTTGTTCCGGAGAAAAACCGTCCGGATATTGAGGAGATGGATAAAGAGATCATCCAGGGGCTGAATATCCAGTTTGTGGACAATATGAAAGAAGTTCTTGGTGAAGCTCTTGCATAGACAAAAACAGAAAAAACCCTGCCCTGTTTTTCAGGACAGGGCTTTTCCGAGAAAAGGGAGGAACAACGAATGGTAATCAAAAACGTATCACTGGATATTGTCTGCGGAATCACAAGCAAGATCCCGGACACAGGAAGGCCGGAGGTAGCTTTTGCGGGAAAATCAAATGTAGGGAAATCCTCCCTGATCAATGGTCTGATGAACCGCAAGGCCCTGGCAAGGACCAGTGCACAGCCTGGAAAAACACAGACCATCAATTTTTATAATATCAATGAAGCAATGTATCTCGTAGACCTGCCAGGCTACGGCTATGCCAAGGTTTCCGCGGCAGAGAAGGAAAAATGGGGAAAAATGATCGAGGGCTATCTTCACAATTCCAAAGAGCTCCGTGCAGTTTTTCTTCTGGTGGATATCCGCCACAAACCTTCTGCCAATGACAAGCAGATGTATGACTGGATCTGCCACAATGGATATGAGCCGGTGATCATCGCAACCAAACTTGATAAACTGAAACGCAGCCAGGTGGCAAAAAGCCTCAAGGAGATCCGTATTGGATTGGGCCTTCCGAAAGAAGGAAAAATCCTTCCTTTTTCTGCAGAAACCAAGCAGGGAAGAGACGAGATATGGGCACTGATCGACGAGTTGACCGGACTTGCTGAACCGGCAGCTACAGAGGATTAAGGAGAACAAAAAGATGGGAATTATCAAGGCGCTCAAGCTGGGATTTGACTATCAGAGATATGATGACGATGGCAATGTAGTAGACATGCAGCGTGCAGTCAATGATGTAAACCTGGACATTGAAGCAGGAGAATTTGTGGCAGTTCTGGGACATAACGGCTCTGGAAAATCCACACTGGCAAAGCATATGAATGCGCTTCTGATCCCAACAGAGGGAACCATGCTGGTGGACGGGATTGATACTGCCAGAGAGACCAAACTCTGGAAAGTACGCCAGAAGGCTGGAATGGTATTTCAGAATCCGGACAACCAGATCATAGGAACTGTTGTGGAAGAAGATGTGGGGTTTGGCCCGGAAAATATGGGAATCCCTACGGATGATATCTGGAAACGGGTGAATGACAGCCTGGAAAAAGTTGGCATGACAGCTTATCGCTATCAGTCACCAAACAAACTTTCCGGAGGACAGAAACAGCGTGTAGCCATTGCCGGTGTGATGGCCATGCGTCCGCGATGTATCATTCTGGATGAGCCAACCGCCATGCTGGACCCCAACGGACGGAAAGAAGTTCTGGAGGCTGTGAGGGAACTGAACCGTAAGGAAAAAGTAACCGTTATCCTGATCACGCATTACATGGAGGAAGTGATCCATGCAGACCGTGTCTACGTCATGGACAGTGGAAATGTTGTGATGCAGGGAAATCCAAAAGAGATCTTTTCCCAGGTGGATACCCTCAAAAAATACGGCCTGGATGTACCGCAGGTAACACTTCTTGCATATGAACTGAAGAAATCCGGTGTGGATGTTCCGGATGGAATACTGACTACAGAGGAGCTGGTGAGCGCATTATGTCAATCGAATTAAAAAATGTAACCTATACCTACAGCCCCGGGACAGCCTATGAGAGCCATGCGCTGAAAGATGTCAGCCTGGTGATCCCGGACGGCCAGTTTATCGGGATCATCGGACACACAGGAAGCGGAAAATCCACGCTGATCCAGCATCTGAATGCACTGGTACAGCCTACATCCGGACAGGTTCTGTATAACGGAGAAGATGTGTGGGCGGAAAAATACGACCGGAAGCAGCTACGCAGCGAAGTTGGCCTGGTGTTCCAGTATCCGGAGCATCAGCTTTTTGAGAATGATGTGATTTCCGATGTGTGTTTTGGACCTATGAATCAGGGACTTTCCAGAGAGGAAGCGGAGAAGGAAGCGAAGCAGGCACTGACACATGTTGGAGTAAAAGAATCCAATTTCAAAAAATCTCCTTTTGAACTTTCCGGAGGCCAGAAGAAACGAGTGGCCATTGCAGGCGTGCTTGCCATGAATCCGAAGATCCTGATCTTGGATGAGCCTACAGCAGGTCTTGACCCGAAGGGCAGGGATGATATCCTGGATCAGATCGCGGAACTTCATAAAGTGAGAGGAATCACCATTGTTCTGGTGTCCCACAGCATGGAAGACATTGCGAAATATGTGGAACGGCTTATTGTTATGAACCACGGAGAAGCGGTATTTGATGATACTCCCAAGAAAGTTTTTTCCCATTATAAAGAACTGGAAACCATGGGACTTGCAGCACCGCAGATCACTTATATCATGCATGCTTTGAAGGAGCATGGACTGAATGTGGATGCAGATGCCACAACAGTGGAAGAGGCCAGAGACAGCATTCTTGCTGCGTTGAAAGCTTCAGATTCTCCGCTGTTGAAAGAAGGAGGAGCGGAAAAATGATCAGAGATATTACCATTGGCCAGTATTATCCGGCAAAATCCGTTCTTCACAGACTGGATCCCCGGACCAAATTCCTGGGAACTCTGGGATTTCTGATTTCCGTGTTCCTGTTCCATACGTTTCTTGGATATGCGGTGGCAACGGTATTTCTGGTGGCCATGATCGCAATTTCAAAAGTTCCTGTGAAATTCATGTTCAAAGGTCTGAAGGCCATTGTGATGATCCTTCTGATCACCGTTGTGTTCAATATTATCCTGACGCCAGGTGAAGTACTGTGGCGTTTCGGAATCATCAAGGTTACGAAGGAAGGTCTTGTTCTTGCTGGAAGAATGGCGATCCGTCTTGTTTACCTTGTGATCGGATCTTCCATTATGACACTGACCACCACACCGAATCATCTGACAGACGGTCTGGAGAGACTTCTCCGCCCGCTGAATAAGATCCATGTGCCGGTTCATGAAATCGCCATGATGATGTCCATTGCCCTTCGTTTTATTCCGATCCTTCTGGAGGAGACCGATAAGATCATGAAGGCACAGATCGCCAGAGGTGCGGATTTTGAAAACGGAAACCTGATTCAGAAGGCAAAAAACATGGTACCACTTCTTGTACCGCTGTTTATTTCTGCGTTCCGCCGTGCCAATGACCTTGCCATGGCCATGGAAGCCAGATGTTACCACGGCGGTGATCACAGAACGCAGATGAAACCGCTGCATTATGAAAAGAGAGATTACATTGCATTTGTGATCCTTGTGGCATATCTTGCAGTTGGAGTGGCGTTCCGTGTAGTGGGACTGTAACCGAGCCAGGCGGATTCCTGTGAGACTGTGAGTATTCAGCTATGGATAAGCAGTGTCAGAAGATGCCTGCATCAGGAGGTATATTATTTTATGAAACGAGTAGGACTTGTAGTGGCTTACGATGGAACGCATTATTCCGGCTGGCAGACACAGCCAAACGGAACGACCATTCAGGGTGTCTTAAACGATACCTTAAGTGAGCTGCTTGGAGAAAAGATTGAGACCATCGGTGCCAGCCGTACAGATGCAGGGGTACATGCTCTTGGAAATGTGGCGGTTTTTGATACCGAGTCCAGGATCCCCGGGGAAAAATTTTCCTATGCACTGAACCAGAGACTTCCGGAAGATATCCGTATCCAGCTTTCTGAAGAGGTGGAACCGGATTTTCATCCCCGTTACTGTGACAGTGAAAAAACATATGAGTACCGTATCCTGAACCGGAAATTCCCGGTTCCCACAGAAAGACTGTATTCGTATTTCTATCATTACAAGCTGGATGTGGATAAGATGAAGGAGGCAACCTCCTATCTGATCGGGCGCCATGATTTTGCCAGTTTCTGTGGTTCCGGTGCCCAGGTGAAGACAACTATCCGAACGATTACTTCCATGGACGTGTGGAGAGACGGGGATATGGTGACCATCCGTGTTTCCGGAACCGGATTCCTTTACAATATGGTGCGTATCATTTCCGGAACCCTGATCGAGATTGGAAACGGACAGTATCCTCCGGAACGGATGGATAAGATCCTCAAAGCCTGTGACCGGGCTGCGGCAGGTCCAACAGCTCCGGCTCAGGGACTGACCCTGATGGGAATCGAGTTTTTCTGAAAAAGGTACGAAAAAGAGGCACTGAAATGAAAAATACGCAGGATCTGCTGCATGGAAATATTAAGAGTGAACTGATCGCACTGACCATTCCTCTGGTATTGGGAAATATCCTGCAGCAGTTTTACAACACCATAGATTCTTTTATTGTGGGAAGATATGTGGGAACAGAAGCCTTTGCAGGCATTGGCGTTGCAGGCAGTATCATGAACCTGTTTATCTTTATCCTCAATGGTGGATGTAATGGAATGTCCATTATTTTTGCAGAACTCTACGGGCAGAAAAATTATGAAAAACTTCGAAAAGAAAGCTTCCTTTCGCTGAGCGCGGGAGGGGGCTTTACCATTGTTTTGAGTATTGTAAGCCTTCTGGTTCTGTATCCGGTGCTGGGCCTGATCCAGACACCGCCGGAGGTAGAGCCTTATGTTGTGGCTTATCTTCAGATCATTTTTATCGGACTTCCTGCCACCTTCCTTTATAACTGGTGCTCTGCAGTGCTCCGGGCTGCCGGAGATACGGAAACGCCGCTGTGGACTCTTTTTATTGCCATGTGCATGAATCTGGCACTGGATGTTGCTTTTGTACCGGGACTGCATATGGGAACTGCCGGAACCGCTCTGGCAACTGTGATCGCCCAGCTTTTTTCCGCAGGCGTATGTCTGTGGATCATGAGGAAAAAACATCCCATTTTCTTCTTCAGCCGGAAAGATATGGGGATGGATCTGCCGCTTCTGAAGAGAACAGCCAATTTCGGTGCTGTGTCGGCACTTCACCAGTCCAGCATTTACATTGGAAAGATGCTGGTCCAGGGAGCGGTAAACTCCGGCGGAACAGAGATCATTTCCGCATATACGGCGACCACCAGGATCGAAGGATTTTCCAATTCCTTCGGAGACAGCGGTTCCACAGCCATCTCTGTATTTGTGGCCCAGAACCGTGGCGCAGGAGATAAAAAGAGAGCGCTGAAAGGATTTCATCAGGGGCTTGGGCTGATGATCGTATTTGTCATCATTTTGTCGGCACTGCAGGCAGCTCTGACAAGAGGAGCAGTACAGCTTCTTATGGGAAATCCGTCAGAAACTGTAATGAAAAATGCAGTTCTGTATATGAATGTGGTATCTGTCTTTTACATCCTGAATTTCATCGGAAACGCAGGGGTGGGATTCTTCCGTGGAATCGGAAAGATTTCCGTTCCGGTGATCGGAAGCACACTGCATATTTCCATCCGTGTGGTTCTGTCCTATCTTCTGATCGGCAGGATGGGGCTTGAGGCTGTCGCCTTTGCCACAGGGATCGGCTGGATCAGTGTTGTGCTGTATCAGATCGTAGTTTACCGGAAGGTGAGAAAACAGGAATTTTGTTGAAAATTACAAGAAAAAACAGTTGACAGCCAAGGTACCTTATAATATAATAACTCAATGTGACGTAGTGCGAAGATGCTAGAGCCAATAGCCCCGGCGATGGCATTTTATCAGCGGTTTCGGACATTTCCGCGATTTATTTTGCACCCGCGTTTCCATTTACTTTTTTTCGCGGAAGTACCGCGGTTTGAGAAACATTATCGTTGATAAATAACAGGAGGTAGGACCATGCAGACTTATATGGCTAATCCGGATAAAATCGAAAGAAAATGGTATGTAGTTGACGCAGAGGGTTGCACTCTGGGACGTCTGGCATCCGGTGTTGCAAGTGTTTTAAGAGGAAAGAACAAACCTCAGTTTACACCGCACGTTGACACAGGAGATTATGTAATCGTTGTAAACGCTGATAAGATCAAAGTTACAGGCAAGAAGCTTGAGCAGAAGATTTATTATAACCACTCCGACTATGTTGGTGGAATGAAAGAAACCACATTAAAAGAAATGTTAGCAAAGAAACCTGAGAAGGTTATCGAGCTCGCAGTTAAGGGAATGCTTCCGAAAGGACCTCTTGGAAGAGCTATGAACAAGAAACTTTTCGTATACGCAGGACCAGAGCACAAACATGAGGCTCAGAAGCCTGAAGTTTTAACATTTTAATAGGAGGTAGAAAACATTGGCTAGCGCAAAATTCTACGGAACAGGAAGAAGAAAGAAATCAATCGCAAGAGTTTACCTGGTACCTGGAACAGGTAAAATCACTATCAATAAAAGAGACATCGATGAGTACTTCGGACTTGAGACTCTGAAAGTTATCGTTCGTCAGCCACTGGCTTTAACAGAGACAGAGGGTAAATTCGACGTGATCGTTAACGTTCGCGGCGGTGGATACACAGGACAGGCTGGAGCAATCCGTCATGGCCTTTCCAGAGCCCTTCTCGAGGCAGACAACGACTACAGACCAGCTCTTAAAGCTGCTGGATTCCTTACACGTGATCCACGTATGAAAGAGCGTAAGAAGTACGGTCTCAAAGCTGCTCGTAGAGCTCCGCAGTTCTCCAAGCGATAATCAGACCGACATATCGAATATCAGAACATCAGACCCTGGGAACCTATGGTTCCTGGGGTTTTTTATGTAAGAAAAGGACATTATCCTTTCTTTTGACATTTCCCCCATTTTTTGATACTATATTATCATACGGACTTCCCATAGGCGCGATCCTGTGGGAGTTTTTTTTACACAGGAATTTAAGGAGGGTTTTATGGATGAGTGAAGTGAAAAAATCCGGTCACAGCCATCATCAGCGGGGACGTTTTTCCGGGAAGATCGGTTATGTGCTGGCTGTTGCCGGATCTGCGGTAGGTTTGGGAAATATCTGGCGTTTTCCTTACCTGGCGGCGAAGTACGGCGGAGGAATGTTCCTGCTGGTTTATATCCTGCTGACCGTGTCATTTGGATATGTGCTGATCATGTCGGAGACAGCGCTGGGAAGAATGACGCGTAAGAGTCCGGTCGGAGCATTTGAACATTTTGGAAAGAGCGCACCGTTTAAGATCGGTGGATGGCTGAACGCCGTGATCCCGATGCTGATCGTGCCGTATTACAGCACCATCGGTGGATGGGTTATCAAGTATCTGGTGGAGTATTTAAGAGGAAATGTGCAGAAGGTTTCCGAAGATGGTTATTTTGGAAGTTTTATTGCGGATTCCTGGCAGGTGGAAGCCTGGTTTCTGGTGTTTGCAGTGCTGGTATTTGCCATCATCCTTGGCGGCGTAAAAAATGGCGTAGAACTTATGTCAAAGATCATGATGCCGGTTCTGGTAGTTCTGGCTGTGATTGTTGCCATTTATTCAATGACACGGCCAGGAGCTATGGAAGGAGTAAAATATTTCCTGATTCCGAACTTTAAGAATTTTTCCTGGATGACAGTTGTGACAGCCATGGGTCAGATGTTTTATTCGCTTTCTATTGCAATGGGTATCTTATATACCTATGGTTCCTATATGCATAAGAAGCTGGATATGGAACAGTCTACCACACAGGTGGAGATTTTTGACACAGGTATTGCAATCCTTGCCGGCCTAATGATCATTCCGGCAGTGTTTGCTTTCTCAGGCGGAAATCCGGATACACTGCAGGCTGGTCCTTCACTGATGTTTATCACGCTGCCGAAGGTTTTTGCAACTATGGGAGTGGGAACCGGCGCAGGAATCCTGTTTTTCGTGCTGGTTCTTCTTGCGGCACTGACCAGTGCGGTTTCTCTGATGGAGACAAGCGTATCTACCTTTATGGATGAGCTTCACTGGGGCCGTGCGAAATGCTGTATCCTGATGGCAGTGATCATGTTTGTGTTCGGAACTGCATCTTCCATGGGATATGGGGTGCTGGATTTCCTGAAGATCTTCGGAATGAATTTCCTGGATTTCTTTGACTTTATGACAAACTCCGTGATGATGCCTCTGGCAGCACTTGCCACCTGTTTCCTGGTAACACGTGTTGTGGGATATGACAGGATTGCAGCGGAGATCGAGCAGTCTTCGAAATTCCGCAGAAAAGGGCTGTACAAGTTTTTTATTAAGTATCTGGCACCTGTCTGCCTGATCATTGTACTGTTAAGTTCCATTGCAAACGTGCTTGGAATCATCAGTATGTAAAAAATAAAGTTATAAAAAAGATCAGGTGAGAATGAATGTTGAATGAAATCATTCTCATCTGATCTTTTTTTATGCCATAGATAGTTACGCTGTAGGCAAGGAAAGCTGGTTTCAGTGCTCCCATATATTGATTTAACGTGCTATATCAGTCGTTAACCTTCCAGTTAGCCAGCAGTTTCAGCTCGATCCTTGTTCCATCCGGAAGAGAAAACCAGTGGTCATTGATCGGCTTTACCGGATAAGCTTTGATCTTTTCCATTGTTTTTTCCACAGAATCAACGGCAATGGAAATGTGGTCATATCCGTTCTCTGCATCTGTGTTGATGGCAGAAACTTCACAGAGCTGGATACCTTCCCGGAACCAGCATTTGCGCTCTGGTTTTTCCCCGATCTCCCGCCACATATGCATGTCAAAAACATCTTCAAAAAATTTCTGTGCATCTTCATAAGAAGAAGTACGGATCGCTGCATGATCGATCTTTGCCATAAAAATCGTTCCTCCTTTGTATATGATGTATATGAGATTTTTTATCTGTCATAAGAATAAGCGATTTTGTGATAACTGGCAAGGAAAAAAGATTATTATACAGGGGGAGTTTTCTGGTCAGTGAGGGATTTTCATGAGAAAAGGTACAGACAGACCAGAGAACACAGAGGATGCGGAGATTTGGCTTTACAGCAGAGAAGAATATCAAGTATAATATATAGCATCGAAAAATCCGCTCCATCAAAAAGGAATCCTGCAAACAGGGATCCCATCGGGATGGCAGCATAAAGGAAAACAAATATAATACAAAAATCACAACAATAAAGGAATATAACAAATGAGTATTTTAAATGTAGAACACCTGACTCACGGATTTGGAGACAGAGCGATTTTTGAAGACGTGTCTTTCCGTCTTCTGAAGGGAGAACACATTGGACTTGTAGGCGCCAACGGCGAAGGAAAGTCCACATTTATGAGCATCGTAACCGGTAAACTGATGCCAGACGAGGGAAAAGTAGAATGGGCAAAAAATGTCCACGCAGGCTATCTGGATCAGCATGCAGTGCTGGAAAAAGGCATGACCATCGGCCAGGTGCTGAAATCCGCTTTTGATCCCCTTCTGAAAAAAGAAGAGCGCATGAACGAGATCTGCGACAAACTGGGAACTGCAGATCCTGACGAGATGGATGCACTGATGGAAGAACTCGGAACCATCCAGGACGAACTGACACTTCATGATTTTTACGCCATTGATGCAAAAGTAGAGGAAGTTGCCCGGGCACTGGGACTTCTGGATCTGGGACTGGACCGTGATGTTACAGACTTAAGCGGAGGCCAGAGAACCAAGGTACTCCTTGCCAAACTGCTTCTTGAGAAGCCGGACATCCTGCTTCTGGATGAGCCAACCAACTATCTGGATGAGGAACACATTGCATGGCTGAAAAGATATCTTCTGGATTATGAAAACGCCTTTATCCTCATTTCACACGATATTCCGTTCCTGAATTCTGTAGTTAATATCATCTATCACATGGAAAATCAGGAACTGAACCGTTACGTAGGAGACTACGACCATTTCCAGGAAGTCTATGTGGTTAAGAAGGCACAGCTGGAGGCTGCCTACCGAAAACAGCAGCAGGAGATCAGTGAGCTGAAAGACTTCGTAGCAAGAAACAAGGCACGTGTTTCTACAAGAAATATGGCCATGTCCCGCCAGAAGAAACTGGACAAGATGGATGTGATCGAGCTGGCAGCAGAGAAGCCGAAGCCGGAGTTTAACTTCCGCTATGGACGCACACCGGGCAAGATGCTTTTTGAAACACATGATCTGGTCATCGGATATGATGAACCACTTTCCAAACCGCTGAATTTTACCATGGAGCGTGGACAGAAGATTGCCCTGGTAGGAACCAATGGTATCGGTAAAACGACACTGTTACGAAGCCTTCTTGGCCTGAACAAACCGATCTCCGGAAGTGTGGAGCAGGGAGAAAATCTCGAAATTGGATATTTTGAGCAGGAAGTAAAAGGCGAGAACAAGACCACCTGTATCGAAGAACTGTGGCAGGAATTCCCGTCATTTTCCCAGTATGAGGTACGTTCCGCACTGGCAAAATGCGGCCTTACAACCAAACACATCGAAAGCCAGGTCCGTGTCTTAAGCGGTGGTGAGCAGGCAAAGGTCCGTCTCTGCAAACTGGTGAACCGTGATACCAATATCCTGCTTCTGGATGAGCCCACCAACCATCTGGATGTGGATGCAAAAGACGAGCTGAAAAAAGCTCTCCGGGAATACCGCGGAAGTATCCTTCTCATCTGCCATGAGCCGGAATTTTATCAGGATGTGGTAAATGAAGTATGGGATATGAGCAAGTGGACGACAAAGATTTTCTGATGATGTAATTACGATAGAAAAGAAAGGGGTATTTCATGGGTGAAAAACCTCAGAAGATACAAGAACAGAAACAAATAAGCCTGGGTGTGCTGGCTCACGTAGATGCAGGAAAGACAACTTTATCGGAAGGCCTGCTTTTTAAATGCGGAAGGATCCGGAAGATCGGACGTGTGGATCATAAAGACGCATATCTGGATACGTATGAACTGGAACGGGAACGAGGCATTACCATTTTTTCCAAGCAGGCAGTTTTTTCTATGGGAGCGTTTAATGTGACGCTTCTGGATACTCCAGGGCATGTGGATTTTTCTGCGGAAATGGAGCGCACACTGCAGGTGTTGGATTATGCGATTCTGGTGATCAACGGAGCGGATGGTGTGCAGGGCCATACCCAGACACTGTGGAGACTTCTTGAACAGTATAAGATCCCCACATTTCTTTTTGTGAACAAAATGGATCAGGACGGAACAGACAGAGAGGGGCTTCTTCAGGAGCTGAAGAAGAAATTAAGTGGAAACTGTGTGGATTTTGGTGGAGAACTGGAGTGCCACGGTGCAGAAGAATCCGGGAAAGCCATGCAGCAGGTGGATAACTTCGGGAAAACTTTCGGTGAGCCTGAAAATGAATCCGGAGTGGAAAAGCAGATGGATCATGATGGACGTTTTGCAGACAGCAAAAAAAGCGACCATATCAACGGAACCGATGATTTTCTGGAAAATATCGCCGTATGTGATGAAAATCTTCTGGAAAACTTTCTTGAAACAGGGATTATCAAAAAGAAAGCTGTGGTAAAGCTGATCCTGGAGCGGAAGCTTTTCCCCTGTTTCTTTGGCTCAGCTCTGAAAATGGAAGGCGTAGATGCATTCATTCACGGTATGGAAACCTATATGGCAGCGCCTGTTTGCCCATCTGAATTCGGTGCAAAAATTTTCAAGATCGCCAGGGATGATCAGGGTAACCGCTTGACTTACATGAAGATCACAGGCGGCAGCCTGAAAGTAAAAGAAACGCTTACCAATGCAGGGAGAAAAGGAATTCCGGAAGAAGAGATCTGGGAGGAAAAAGTGGATCAGATCCGTATTTATTCCGGTGCGAAGTTTGAGATGCTCAAAGAAGCGGAGGCAGGAACCGTCTGTGCGGTAACAGGCCTTACCGAAACCTATCCGGGAGAGGGCCTGGGTGTTGAGCGGGAGTCTGTCATGCCGGTTCTGGAGCCGGTGCTGAATTATCAGATCATCCTTCCGGAGGGCTGCGATGCCCACAAGATGCTGAAAAGCCTGAAAGAGCTGGAAGAGGAAGAGCCACAGCTTCATATTATGTGGGATGAGCAGCTGGGAGAAATCCATGCCATGCTCATGGGTGAGGTACAGATTGAGATTCTGAAACATCTTATCTGGGAACGCTTCCATGTGGCAGTGGAATTCGGAACCGGAAATATTGTATATAAGGAAACCATTGCCGCACCGGTGGAAGGCGTAGGACATTTTGAACCACTGCGCCATTATGCGGAAGTGCATCTTCTTCTGGAACCGGGAGAAAGAGGAAGCGGGCTGCAGTTTTTTACAGCGGCAAGTGAAGACCAGCTGGACCGGAACTGGCAGCGCCTGATCCTCACCCATCTGGAAGAAAAAGAGCATCTTGGTGTACTTACAGGATCACCGATCACCGATATGCAGATCACTCTTCTTACCGGACGGGCACATCAGAAACACACGGAAGGCGGAGACTTCCGTCAGGCAACTTACCGTGCAGTGCGTCAGGGCCTCAAAAAAGCGAAAACCATTCTTCTGGAACCATACTACAGCTTCCGTCTGGAACTTCCGGCCGAAAATGTGGGCCGTGCCATGACCGATATCCAGCGGATGCAGGGAAACTTCCAGGGACCGGAGACAGAGGGAGAACTGGCTGTGATCACAGGCAGTGCACCGGTTGCAAAAATGCGGGATTATCAGAGCCAGGTAATTTCCTACACAAGAGGAAAAGGCCATCTCACCTGTACGCTGAAAGGCTATGAACCATGCCAGGATCAGGAGCAGATCGTCCAGGAGATCGGCTATGATTCCGAGAGAGATCTTGAGAATCCTACGGGATCTGTATTCTGTGCTCACGGAGCAGGTTTTGTGGTTCCGTGGTATGAGGTAGAGGAATATATGCATCTGGACGGTGCAGAGATCCAGGACTGGGACGATGCGTATGATGATTCCGGTGACAGCAGTACGGGAACTGCGGAAGCTTCCGGAAGAGGATATTCCGTGCAGGGAAAAGATACACACAGTACCAGTTATGGGACAGGAAAAACCTCCCGTGGGAAATATACTTCGATGTATGGAAGCTACGAAGAGGAGAAAGAGCTGAAGGCAATCTTTGAGAAAACTTTCGGTCCTGTGAAATCGAAGAAATATAACAGCAACAGCAGAAGCTTCGGAAATCTGGAAAGCGGCAGCAGCTTTTACGGAAACAGTGGAAAACGCTCTCAATCTTCAGAACTTCCGGGGAAAACCAGTCAGGGTGCCTGGAGAAACAGCAATCCTGCCATCCACAGAGACGACTATCTTCTGGTAGATGGATGCAACATTATTTTTGCATGGGAAGATTTAAGAGATCTTGCCCAGGCTGATTTTCATGCGGCCCAGACCCGTTTAATGGACATATTAAGTGATTATCAGGGCATCAAAGGCTGTATCCTGATCCTGGTATTTGATGCTTACCGTGTGGAAGGCCATCCGGAGGAAACCTTCCAGTACCATAACATCCATGTGGTTTATACCAGAGAAGCAGAGACCGCAGACCAGTATATTGAGCGTACTGTCCATAAAATCGGACGGAAACATAATGTGACAGTTGCCACATCCGATGGCCTGGAACAGATCATCATCATGGGCCAGGGAGCTGCCAGAATCTCAGCCCGCGGTTTTAAAGAGGAGATTGCCTCCGCAAAACAGCAGATGAGGGAAGAATGGCAGGAACGCCGGGACAGCAGCAAAACATATCTCTTTGACAGCATGACCCCGGAATTAAAGTCTCATATGGAAGATATCCGTCTGGGAAGAAAGAAAAAAGAAGAATTATAACAGATACCAGAAAGAACGGACTGTACACCGGGAAATAAAAAGGTGTACAGTCTTTTATTTTCGGAAAAATACCGGCTACAGGCTGTAAAAACTGCACAAAAAGTATAAACTCTCTATTATGAGCATATTTCACAAAAATAAAAAAGCTTTTTGAATTCTTTTGCAAATAAATGGGAAAAGTAGTAAAATAAGGATAGAATCCTCAGTGAGAAGCTCCCTGTCCGGATATATACCCTGGCAGGGAGTTTTCATTAGAGCAATTCAGGGACATTGAAATGCTCACAGAGCACAATAAGACGCCACGATAACAGAAGAAAAAGCAAAAAATGAAAGGATGTGGAAAAATGTTTGAAACAGGCGAATATGTTGTGTATGGCCGTACCGGAATCTGCCAGGTGACGGGAGTTACTACAATGAAGATGGACGGTTCCTCCTCGGAGAGACTTTATTATATATTAAGGCCGGGAGGGGAGACGGAAGGAAAGATTTTTACACCGGTAGAAGGCGGGAAACAGGTGCTTCGTGGAATCATTACAAAAGAAGAAGCTGAGAAACTGATCGACGAAATTCCTTCCATAGAGACACTGAGTATTGAGAACGAAAAATTCAGGGAAGACAGCTACAAAAAATGTATCCGCACCTGCGAATGCAGAGATCTTCTCCGGATCATCAAGACAATCTATATTCGCAAACAGGCCAGATTATCTCATGGCAAAAAAACAACCGCTACAGATGAACGGTATCTGAAACTGGCAGAGGATCATCTCTATTCTGAATTTTCCATGCTACTGGATATTCCCAAAGAACATATGGCAGGTTATATTGAACAGCGGGTGCATCAGCACAGAGAAGAAGAACAGGCCTGCGCTGTTTGACAAAGTGAGGCGTATCTGCTATGGTATTTCCGGTAACCTTTCGGGAAATTCTGTATCCGTGACACAGGACTGCAGGAAGTGTAGAACAGATGCAGGATCAGCCTGAATGCTGTAAAGAAAAGGAGATGCCAGAAGAATGAGAGAACAGCTTACCCGCAAGGATGTTGAAAAAATAGAGCAGGAGATCGAACACCGTAAACTGGTAGTCCGTAAGGAAGCCATTGAGGCAGTTAAGGAAGCACGTGCCCAGGGAGATTTAAGTGAGAACTTTGAGTACTATGCAGCCAAGAAACATAAGAACCAGAACGAGAGCCGTATCCGTTATCTGGAGAGAATGCTGAAGACGGCATCCATTGTATCCGATGATTCCAGAGATGATGAAGTGGGGATGGATGATATCGTAGAAGTGCTTTTTGAAGAAGACAATGAAGTGGAAAAGTACAAGCTGGTCACTTCCATCCGTGGAAATTCCATGGAGAACCGTGTCAGCATTGAATCCCCTATTGGAAAAGCACTTCGGGGACATCGCGTCGGTGACCGGGTCGAAGTGAAGGTCAATGATGATTACAGTTATTACCTTGTGATCAAGTCTATCGATAAAACAGGTTCCGAGGATGAGGAGATCCGCGGATTCTGATTGAAGCCTTCAATTACAGAAAACCGGTGTCCGATATATAGGACACTTCTCTGAAAATCCGGATTACCGGAGAATTATCACGAAAAAGAATCTAAGGCAGAAGACCTGCAATCAGGTCTTTTGTCTTATTTTTTTACATAGATTTTACATTCCGGTGGGGAAAACTTTACAAAGGGCCGCTATCATGAAAAACGTTGAAATGAGAAAAAAGGAAATCAAACATATCTAAAAGAGAAAGTGAAGGAGAGTATTATGGACTTTTTCAGCGTACTGGCATTGCTTGGCGGCCTTGCTATTTTCCTTTATGGAATGAACTTAATGGGAGACGGACTTGCGAAAGTCGCAGGTGGAAAACTGGAACGTATTCTGGAAACCCTTACATCGAGCCCGATCAGAGCGGTTCTTCTAGGAATGGGTGTAACCGCTGTGATCCAGTCTTCATCAGCAACCACGGTTATGGTTGTAGGTTTTGTAAACTCGGGAATCATGAAACTTTCCCAGGTAGTGGGAATTATCATGGGTGCAAATATCGGTACCACAGTAACATCCTGGATCTTAAGTCTTACCGGAATCCAGAGTGATAACTTTATTATCCGGCTTTTTAAACCGACATCATTTTCACCGATTCTTGCTCTGGTTGGCGTAATTCTGATCATGTTTACAAAGAGCCAGAAGAAAAAAGATGTGGGAACCATTTTTGTGGGATTTGCAATTCTGATGTATGGAATGAGTGCCATGAGCGGAGCTGTTGAACCGCTGGCAGATGTACCGGAATTTACCGGAATGCTTGTGAAATTTTCAAATCCTCTGCTGGGAGTTGTGGCCGGTGCGGTGCTTACTGCGATCATTCAGTCATCTTCCGCATCTGTCGGTATCCTGCAGGCACTTTGCCTTACCGGAATGGTACCGTTCAGTGCAGCGCTTCCGATCATCATGGGACAGAATATCGGAACCTGTATCACAGCTATTCTTTCTGCCATTGGTGCGAATGTAAATGCCAAACGTGCGGCAATGATCCATCTGTATTTTAACCTGATCGGAACTGTGCTTTTTATGGCAGTATTCTATACGGTAAATGCGGCAGTGCATTTTTCATTTATGCCACAGGCTGCAACACCGGCGGGAATCGCGATCCTGCACAGTGCCTTTAATGTTACAGCAACACTGGTTCTGCTTCCTTTTGGAAAATGGCTGGAGAAACTTGCCTGTCTTACCATCCGGGACAAAAAAGAAGAAACCGAGACAGCTGTGGCAGCAGATCCGGATTTCATGATCCTGGAGAGCCGTTTTCTGGAAAAGCCTTCATTTGCAGTTGAGCAGAGCCGAAATGCCGCAAAAAAAATGGCAGAGGATTCCCACAGAACTCTGTTTACAGCTCTGGATCTCCTGAAGCATTTCAGTGCAGACGGAAAGAAGGCAGTTGAAGAATCGGAAAAAAAGGTGGACCGTTACGAGGATGAGCTTGGAACCTATCTTGTAAAACTGAACCAGAAAGATCTTTCTGTGCATGACAGCCACAGCATTTCCATTATGCTTCACTGTATCGGTGATTTTGAGAGAATTTCCGATCACGGCGTGAATATTATGGAATCTGCCCAGGAGCTTCATGAAAAAGGACTGAAGTTCTCCGAAAAAGCTCTGGAGGAACTTCGTGTCATGGAACATGCGGTGGAGGATATCGTGGATATCGCCTATAAGGTTTACGAAAATCAGGATGTACAGCTGGCCCGTGAGATCGAACCTCTGGAAGAAGTGATCGATGAGCTGAGCAAGGAGCTGAAATACCGTCATATCCAGCGACTTCGCGCAGGAGAATGTACCATTGAAATGGGATTTATCCTTTCTGATGTGACTACCAGCCTGGAGAGGGTGGCAGACCACTGTTCCAACATCGGCGTCTGTGTAACCCAGGTGCATGAAGATTCCTTTGATACGCATCAGCACCTGAAACAGATCAAGCACAGCCCGGATGAAACATTCTACCGGGAACTGGAGCTGATTCGCAGACAGTATCAGCTTCCAACATTATCCGAAGAAATAGCAAAGGATAAAACAGTAACCGCTGGTGCATAAAAAACAGAATCATAAAAGGCTGATAGAAATGTCGGCTTTCATATGCCCTGGCTATCCGCAAAAGTGTGGAGAACCAGGGCTTGTGCAGTAAAAGGAAAATAGTTATACTGAAAACAGAAAAAATAAAAATACGGCTGACAAAAAAACAGCCGGTGTAACGAACGGAGAGGGATGTGGAATGATCTACTGTGTGGAAGATGAACGAAACATCCGGGAGCTTCTTGTCTATACCCTGGAGACAACCGGATTCGAGGCAGAAGGGTTTGAGACAGGAGTGGAGTTTGACGCAGCGATGAAAAAAAGCCTGCCGGAACTGATCCTTCTGGACATTATGCTCCCGGGAGAAGATGGATATAATATTCTGAAACGGCTGAAAAGCGATACCAGGACCAGGGATATCCCGGTGATCATGGTCACTGCCAAAGAAGCGGAATTTGATAAGGTGAAAGGTCTGGAGGGCGGTGCGGATGATTATATCACGAAGCCTTTTGGAATGATGGAATTTGTAGCCAGGGTAAAAGCAGTTCTCAGGCGCTGCGCAAGACAGAACGAGGAGCGGGAACTGCACTGCAAAGACCTCCGGGTTAATGTAGCCCGTCATGAAGTCAGCTATCAGGGCGAATTGAAAGAGCTTACCAGAAAGGAATTTGAACTGCTGGAGTATCTTCTTGAGAATAAAGGCCTGGTTATGTCCAGAAATCAGATCCTGTGTCATGTCTGGGGATATGATTTTGACGGTGAGACAAGAACGGTGGATGTACATGTGCGAACCCTCCGGCAGAAGCTGGGGGAGGCAGGAAATCTGATCGAGACTGTGCGCGGAGTCGGATACCGGATCGGAGATCACTTATGAAAAAAAAGATCCTGAATCATACAAGTATTATGATCGTCCTTGCTGTCCTGATCACCTTTCTGGCAGCAAGTGTAGTCACTTACAGTAAATTCAACACTTACATGCAAAATGGGGTCCGCGAGGAGGCCAGGTACATCTGCCTTGGCATGGAAGAATGTGGAGATACGTTTCTCTCAAAAAGACTGCGGGCAGTATCCTCCAGCCGTGTAACACTGATCCAAAAAGACGGAACCGTACTTTTTGATTCCCAGACATCCCCGGAAAAACTGGAAAATCACAGCAACCGTCCGGAGTTTATGGAAGCGGAAAAAGACGGAAAAAGTGAAAGTATCCGTTATTCCGAGACATTTGCCAAAAAGACTTTTTATTATGCGGTGCGGCTGGATAACGGGAATGTCTTAAGGGTAGGAAAGACGGTAGATTCTGTATATTCTACCTGGATTTCAAGCCTTGCGGTTCTTGGAATCCTGATGGTACTGGTCCTGATCCTGGAGTTTGCGTTTGTCGAGAGGCAGACCAGGGAGCTGATCAAACCGATCAATGATCTGGACCTGGAGCATCCGCTGAACAATGTGTGCTACGAAGAATTACGCCCCCTTCTTGTGCGGGTGGATGAGCAGAACCGTCAGATCCGGCAGCAGGTAAAAGAGCTGAAAGAGGCCGAAAAAATCCGGAAAGAATTTTCGGCCAATGTATCCCATGAGCTGAAAACACCGCTGATGTCCATTTCCGGATATGCGGAGCTGATGATGAACGGAATGGTTCCGGCAGATCATGTCCAGGAATTTTCCGGAAGGATTTATCATGAGGCGGTACGTCTTTCCAATCTGGTGGCAGATATCATACAGCTGTCCAGACTGGATGAAAGCAACAGTGAAGTTCCTTTTGAGGAAGTGGACCTTTATGAGCTTGCGGAAGATGTACAGAACAATCTCCGTCATCCAGCGGAAAAGAAAAATATATCCCTGGAGCTTACAGGAAGTTCCGAGAAGATCCAGGGTGTCCGTCATGTGCTGTATGAGATGTTTTTTAACATTGCGGATAATGCGGTGCGCTATACAGAACAGAATGGTCATGTGCGTATCATGGTCGGAAACCGTAAGGGAAATCCGTTTTACTGTGTGGTAGACGATGGAATCGGCATTCCGAAAAGTGAACAGGGCAGGATCTTTGAGCGTTTTTACAGGGTGGACAAAAGCCATTCCAGGCAGACCGGAGGAACAGGGCTTGGCCTTTCCATTGTAAAACATGGAGCAACCCTTCATCATGCACAGATCCATGTGGAAAGTGAGCAGGGTGAGGGAACCAGAATGGAGATTGTTTTTCCTGGAAAAGATCAGGCCCGGGGATAAAATGGAAAGAAGCAGTAGGATTTCCAGGGGAAGTGTAGTATAATAAAACGAGGTTCAAAGGCCGGCCGGATGAGAATCTGACCGGCCCGAACTATGTAAGGGGAAAAATCCCTGAATCTCTAAAAATATCAGGAGGAACAAGATTATGAAAGAGCCGGTTCTGGTAGTAATGGCAGCAGGAATGGGAAGCCGCTACGGCGGACTGAAGCAGATCGATCCTGTAGATCAGGAAGGTCATATCATCATGGACTTTTCCATTTATGATGCAGTACGTGCA
The DNA here is from genome assembly GCF_013317245.1 of Blautia sp. MSK.20.85. Taxonomy (NCBI): domain Bacteria; kingdom Bacillati; phylum Bacillota; class Clostridia; order Lachnospirales; family Lachnospiraceae; genus Blautia; species Blautia sp. MSK.20.85. The sequence goes on along the minus strand of NZ_JAAIUN010000001.1, from coordinate 71,805 downwards.
GGCTTTAAAAAAGTAATATTTATTATAAAAAAAGAAAACGAGCAGGATTTCCGCGATGCCATCGGCGACCGTTTAAGCGATAAGGTGGAGATCGTTTATGTACATCAGGATCTGAATAATATTCCGGAGGGCTTTCAGGTTCCGGAAGGACGTGTGAAACCGTGGGGAACGGGACATGCCGTATTAAGTTGTGCTGAAGTTATTGACGGCCCGTTTGTGGTGATCAATGCAGATGATTATTATGGAACACATGCTTTTAAGATGGCATATGATTTTCTGGCCCAGGCACAGGAGGATACCGTTCCTGCCCAGTATATGATGGTAGGCTACCGTCTGGAAAATACACTGACAGACAACGGCTATGTATCCCGTGGGGTCTGCGAGACAGATGCGGACGGTTACCTTGCGGACATCAATGAGAGAACTCATATCGAGAAACGTGACGGCGGAGCAGCCTACACAGAAGACGATGGAAAAACATGGACCAGCCTTCCGGGAGACACACCGGTATCCATGAACATGTGGGGCTTTACCGGCGGTTTTATGAAAGAGCTGGTAAACCGTTTTCCTGTATTTCTCCAGAAGAATATTCCGGAGAATCCTCTGAAATGTGAATATTTCCTTCCGTTTGTAGTGGATGAACTTTTAAAAGAAAAGAAAGCAACCGTCAAAGTCCTTACCACACAGGACAAATGGTACGGAGTCACCTATAAAGAAGACAAACCGGTAGTGGTTGCGGCAATCCAGAAACTGAAAGATCAGGGACTTTATCCGCAGGGACTTTGGGATTAACCGGAAATTTCTGAGAAACTTTCAAAGATATGGGAAAAGTCAGGTAGTAAACCTGGGTTTCAGCTATTGTGGAAACAGTGGAACAGTGCTAAAATAAACAGGAACAGTTAGATCCAGTAGAGGAGGAGAAAAACTATGGCAATTTTAGTAACAGGTGGAGCAGGATACATTGGAAGTCATACCGTTGTAGAACTGCAGAACGCAGGATATGATGTTGTAGTAGTTGACAATTTATGTAATTCCAGTGAGAAGGCTCTGGACAGAGTATCCAAGATCACAGGAAAACCGGTGAAATTCTATAAAGCAGACATCCTGGACCGTGACGCAATGAATGAAGTTTTTGACAAAGAAGAGATCGACTCCTGTATTCATTTCGCAGGACTGAAAGCAGTAGGTGAATCCGTTGCCAAGCCGTGGGAATATTATGAGAATAATATCGCAGGAACCCTGACACTTGTGGATGTGATGAGAAAGCATAATGTCAAGAATATTATTTTCTCTTCCTCAGCGACCGTATACGGAGATCCGGCAATCATCCCGATCACAGAGGAGTGCCCGAAGGGACAGTGCACCAACCCATATGGCTGGACGAAATCCATGCTGGAGCAGATCCTTACAGATATCCAGAAGGCAGATCCGGAGTGGAATGTAGTTCTTCTTCGTTACTTCAACCCGATCGGTGCTCATAAGAGCGGAACCATCGGTGAGAACCCGAACGGTATCCCGAACAACCTGATGCCATACATCACACAGGTTGCAGTAGGTAAACTGAAAGAACTCGGCGTATTCGGAAACGATTACGATACACCGGACGGAACAGGTGTCCGTGACTACATCCATGTAGTAGACCTTGCCAAAGGCCATGTAAAAGCCCTCAAGAAACTGGAAGATAAATCCGGATTAAGCATTTACAACCTTGGAACAGGTAAAGGCTACAGCGTTCTCGACATTGTTAAGAACTTCGAGGCAGCTACAGGTGTTAAAATCCCATACGTGATCAAAGCACGCCGCCCTGGAGACATCGCAACCTGCTACTCCGATGCATCCAAAGCTGAGAGAGAACTTGGCTGGAAAGCAGAGAACGGAATCCGCGAGATGTGTGCAGACTCCTGGAAATGGCAGAGCCAGAATCCGAATGGATATGAGGATTAAGAAACGGTAAGTACATATCATAAATAAAAACAGGCAGGCTTCTTTTTATAAGAGAGGTCTGCCTGTTTTTTTGGGGTAAAAATGTCGCTTATCATTTCCATAAGCGACACCTGTTTTTCTCAATTATACATAGTTTCCGAATCATAAGCAATGATAGCATCGGCAATATGTGTTGTCAAGCCACGAAAAATGCACTATATTTAGCAGGTTATGCTCTTTTTGGGTGTGAGATATTCCTAAATACGCCACCTGGCTTCCTTTTTTCGCCGATTCGTGGTCACAAAAATGGTCAGGCTTTTGCTATAATGAATGAAAAAGGAGACTGCAATTATGCCTAGAAAAGGGGAAAATATCAGAAAGAGAAAAGATGGAAGATGGGAAGCGCGCTATGAAAAATCCCGTGACCAAAATGGCCGGATTCAGTATGGCTATGTATATGCTCACACTTATGATTCTGTAAAAAAGAAAAAGCTGGCAATTTTATGTAAAAACAGGCCACAGACAAATATCGGAAGAAAAATCTTCTTTCGGAACCTTAATCAGGAATGGCTGGCATCTGTTCGATACACTGTAAAGATCAGTACTTATACCTGTTATGAAACTTTGATCAGCATACATATTATTCCTGAATTTGGGGACATTCCTGTAAAATATATCTCATCAGATTCTATATACAGATTTTCCGAAAAACTGAAAAAAGAAGGGCTTTCTTCCCGCACCATAAAAAACATTCTTATTTTATTCCACAGTATCCTTCAATATGGAGAAAAGCAGGGATATATCAATCATCTTTCTCAGCTGGAATTTCGTTATCCTAAAATAATAGAACATTCTTTTAATATCATATCTCAGGAAAATCTCACAAAATTAATTTCTGTTCTTTGTACAGACACATCCAGATTTTGTCTTTATCTGAAAGAATTTATTACTGTGAATGTGGAAACAGAATGGATCGTGATGTGAATGCGGCATTCAATATCATGAACGAAGGAAAACGGATCCTTATAGAATGTGCATGATAACACAATAAAAAGTTCGCATCCGTACTTATAAAAACCGCGGGACACGCAGGGATAGCCTGTTTTATCTTTGCTCTGAAGGGCAATTGAGCAGGAACCCCCACATCAAAATCTATAAGATTTAAGTGGTGGGAGTATGTCACTATGCGGGATTTTGCGCTTATAGATTTTATTGTCAACAGGCTTGACAATTTTGAACATATGGTATAAACTACAGAAAAATACAACCAACAGTTGTTATGGAGGAACTATATGGAACAGATTTTCGTGTATAGGACCTCCGGTGGTAAAAATATTTTAAGTAATCTTTCAAACGAAGTAAAGCCGATAGTATTAACTGTGCTGGAGGGAATACTAAAGGATGGACTAGAGAACTTTACTACGAGACCGATTGATAAAAAGATTACGCCAACACTTTACGAAATTAAGAAGAAAGATGTGCGTATATTTTATTACAGGGGTTTGGATAATACTATAAATATTGTATATATAACGGAGCATAAACAGAAAAATAAGACGGAAAAGACAGATAAGAAAACCGCTGTTGACAGGGAAAAACGAATGTTAAAAAATCCGCTTATTCACAGAGAACATATATAGAAAATACCACTGGAGCATTAGTGCCTGAGAGAATTGATCTCTCAGGCAGAAGTCCTAAAAGTGTTTATATAGTTTCGAAAAAATATAATTTATGAAAGAAAGGAGTGATGAGTGTTATGCTAGATCCAAAATTATATTTAAATATTCAATGTTATAAAAATGGATAAAGATGTCTTTGATTTAGTTTATTGTAAAAGGAAATAGCAATATGGGTGCATTAGAAGAGTTGAAAAAAGAAGTAGCATCTGATTTGATACTTAAAAAGCAATATGAGATAGAAACGGAAATTTATAATATTGCTATATGTCTGAAAAGAATCCGGAAAGAAAAAAAGTTAACGCAAAAAGATGTTGCACAGAGAACAGGTTTAACACAACAGATGATTTCGAAAATTGAATCATATAATGGAAATCCATCAATAGAATCTTTTGTGAAATATTGTAATGGAATAGGAATTAATTTATTGGAGGTGTTATTAAATTACTGCAAATAATGTTTTAACCGAATCTGCGAAGCAGTTATTCGGTGTAGAACTGCGTAGCGAATGCGGATTGCGAATATCCGCTTGACATACAACCGCAAGAAAGGAGCTTATTATGGATAATGACAATGCAAAAGAACTGATTTCAGAAAATAATAAATATTATATAGCCGTTGATAAGAAAGAAGCATCAGGAGATATGAAACATGTGTTGAACGAAATGGTTGGATTTGGCTATGAAAAGATCGCCGAACACGAATACAATGGTGATGTAATAGTCATTTATGCAAAAAGAAAATAACATATGTCGGTAAAAAAGAACACTTGCCATACCCGCAGCACAGGTGTTAAAATAATCACATCAAACAACAAGGAGAAAAACGAATGTACGATTATCTTATCGTAGGCGCCGGTCTTTACGGTGCTGTCTTTGCTCATGAGGCGAAGAAGGCGGGCAAATCTGTTCTCGTGATCGACAAACGCCCGAATATTGCAGGAAACGTGTACACAGAGAAGATTGAGGGAATCAATGTTCATAAGTATGGTGCACATATTTTCCATACCAATAATAAGAAGGTCTGGAATTATATTACACAGTTTGCGGAGTTCAACCGTTTTACAAACAGCCCGGTTGCCAATTATCATGGTGAGCTGTACAGCCTTCCGTTTAATATGTATACCTTCAATAAGATGTGGGGGGTTGTGACTCCGGAGGAGGCTGCTGAGAAAATCGAGGAGCAGCGTAAGGCAGCTGGTATCACAGAACCGAAGAACCTTGAGGAGCAGGCAATCAGCCTGGTTGGTACAGATATCTATGAGAAGCTGATCAAGGGTTATACAGAGAAGCAGTGGGGACGTCCATGCACAGAGCTTCCTTCCTTTATCATCAAGAGACTTCCGGTCCGTCTGACTTTTGATAACAACTATTTCAATGCTCTTTATCAGGGAATCCCGGTTGGCGGATATACGAAGATGGTAGCGAACCTCCTGGACGGCATTGAGGTTCGTCTGAATGAGGATTACCTTGAGAAGAAGGCTGAGTATGATGCTATGGCTGAGAAGGTTATCTACACAGGTGCCATTGACGCATACTTTGATTATAAGCTTGGAACACTGGAGTATCGTTCTGTCCGTTTTGAGAATGAGACTCTTGATAAGCCGAATTTCCAGGGTAATGCAGCTGTGAACTACACAGATGTTGAGACACCGTGGACACGTATCATTGAGCATAAATGGTTTGAGTTCGGCAAGGATGAGAAAGGCAACGATCTTCCGAAGACTGTGATCAGCCGTGAGTACAGTTCTGAGTGGAAACCGGGCGATGAGCCATATTATCCGGTTAATGATGAGAAGAACGGACAGCTTTACGCACAGTATAAAGAACTTGCACAGAAGGAATCCAAGGTAATCTTTGGCGGACGTCTTGGCGAGTACAAGTATTATGATATGGATGCGGTAATCGCGTCTGCACTGGATATGTGCGAGAGAGAACTGGCATAAAACATATACACCAGACAGGAAACGCTGGCAGTACCACTACTAATGATAAGATCCTCTTATATTTCGGAGCAGAAGAGAAATATAAGAGGATTTTGCGTATACGGGAAACGAAGATGCGGGTACGGATGGAGGAGACAGAATGAAAAGAATAAAAGGTGTGCTGCTGGCGGCTTTGCTGACAGTGACGGTAAGTATGCCGGTTTATGCGGACAGATCAGAGAAAGTGGAACTTCCGCAGAGCAGCACGGATTATTATATGACCGTGGATTCCGGTGAGGACGGAGTGGATATTTATCCGTCAACAGATAAAAAAAGTGGAAAATTTAACGGAACTGAAATTAAAGACGGAACAGTTCTGCATATTGAAGGGGAAACGGAGAAAGACGGCGAGAACTGGGGTTATACCGAGTATCAGGGAAGACATGGATATGTGCCTCTTGATGAACTCCGACCATCGAAGGATGAAGAGCTGGCAGCAGCCGGAATAACGAAAGGAACCGGTGCAGATTCAGCAGGAACCGGAATTGAACAGGGTCTGAATGACCAGACGGGATCATCCGAAACCCGGCAGGAACCGAATGACGGTATTGCCGTATCAGGAACGCCACGGGAATCAGATGACAGTACGGATGTCTCCGGAACAGAGAAAGAAGTATCTTCCGGCGGAACTGGGGAAGTATATGGTCCGGCAGTACAGATATCTCCGGTTTCCACAGAAGAACAGGAAGAGACAGATGCGAAACCGGTCAATGGTTCCGTTGCGAAATCCTTCAAAGAAACAAAAGTATGGTACAGGAATCCTTTTATCTGGATCGGGACAGCGACAGCGCTTGCAGTGATCGGGATTTTCGGTTATCATTTGAAAAAAAGAGGATAATCATACAGTTAAAGCAAAAGAGGAGAATCATGTGAAAAGATCAAAACTGTTCAGGAAAAAATTGCTTCCATTATTTCTGAGTGTGGCTGTCGCGGGTAGTCAGGTGCCGGTTATGGCTGCGGATTTCGGTGATACGGCAGTCGTGTCAGCGGATGCGGATGAGACAGAGAGAAGTCAGAGCATACGAAATCAGGGTCAAACCGGGGAATCATCTGAAGCAGGGGCTGAAGATGGTGGAACTACGCAGAACGATACGGATGGAGTATCTGTGGCAGGAACCTCAGATACAGAAACGGAAGAGATCTCGCAGGGAAGTGACGACAATATTTCGGAGGAGCTGGATCAGGATGACAGAACAGACTGGACTTCGCCGGATAGTGAGGAGAATGTTTTTTCTGATTCTACAGAGAACACATTTGGAGATGGAACCGGTGATGGGGAAGACTCCCAAATAGAATATATCAAAGGGCGTCCGCTGACAGAAGAGGAAGAAAAAGAACAGCTGGCTCCGTTTGATTCCCTTACCAGTTACACGACAGTTGAGCCTATCGGAAATGATACAGAGGATGTTCCAGGGGCACGGGCAGCGGCGTATCCGTCCTACTATAATGCAGCGGATCTGGGATACGTAACTTCTGTGAAAAATCAGGAACCCTACGGAATGTGCTGGGCATTTGGAATGGCATCACTTCTGGAGACTTCACTCCTTTCACAGGGCCTTGGAACATATGATCTTTCTGAAGAACATCTGGCGTATTTTTTTGCAAACCGGAATAACGATCCTCTTGGAAATACTGCCGGTGATATTAATTACCATTATGGAACAGATGACTATGGAAATCAGGATTATCATGAATCCGGAAATGACATGCTCGCATCATTTTTTCTGAGCACCTGGTCAGGGATGACAACAGAAGAAGATGTTCCGATGGCAACAGATGAGACACATACGAAGAAAACCGGAGTAATCCCGGATGCGTCCAAGGAATACGATGCGGTGGCATATCTGAAGAATGCATATTTTTCCGATTATTCAGTAAGTGCAATGAAAAAAATGGTGCTTGCGAATAATGCAGTGACCCTTATGTACAATGCACAGAATCGATATTACAATGCGGATACAGCCGCATACTCCTATCCGTCCAGTACCAAAAGCATCAACCATCTGGTTACAGTAGTGGGATGGGATGACAATTATTCTGCAAAAAATTTTAAGACAGCGTCGAATGTAACTGCAGATGGTGCATGGATCGTCAAGAACAGCTGGGGAGAAAACTGGGGAAAAAATGGATATTTCTACTTATCTTATCAGGATGGTTCCATTAACAACCTGGTGGCAGCTTCAGCAACGAATCAGCCAAAGTATACCAATAATTATTTTTATGACGGAACCTGCGGGCTGAGTGCCCTGGCGATGTATGCCGGAGATAAGATTGCCAGTGTTTTCCGTGCTTCTGCAGGAAACGGTAAGGCGGAGAAGCTTGGCGAAGTGACGCTTGCAGCTCTGACGACCAACAATACCTATAAAGTGCAGGTGTATACAAACCTTAAAAACGCAAAAGATCCCACAAGTGGAACGCCGGCATATGCCACACCGGTAACTTTAAGACAGCCGATGGCCGGAATTATGACATTTCAGATCCCGGAGGTACTGATCAGCCAGGGAAGTTCTTACTCTATTGTGGTAACGAATGCGGGAAATGCAACTATTAAGTATTATGTGGAAGCAGAAGTTTCTTATGGCTGGTGCGAATTCGAACCCTCGATTCTGTCAGGTCAGAGTTTCCGTTATCTGAATTCGCAGAAAGAATGGGAAGATGGTGCGGATCTTGTGTTAAGTACCAAAACGAGGGATATTTATGGAATTACCTATCGGATCAAAGCCCATACAAAAACACTGGACAGCCCGGCAAAAATGCAGATTTCCAATACATCTCTGTCCATGTATGCCGGTGAGAAAAAATCTCTGAGTGCTTCCGCAACAAGAACGGAGATGACAACGTCCGGAATCAGCTGGGAGAGTTCGGATACGAATATTGCCACAGTCAGCAGTAATGGTCTGGTAACTGCGAAGCATCCCGGAACAGTGACGATTTCCTGCTATGGAAATAACGCGAAAGGAATCAGGGCATCCTGTAAAGTAACCGTGAAATTAAAACAGCCTGCCGGGCTGAAGATCACTTCCAAAGCCTACAATAAGATCAACCTGGCCTGGTCAGCAGTAACGGGATGCAACTATTATGTGATCTACCGAAGCGAAAACGGTGGAAAAGAAAGCAAACTGACGAGTATGAAATCCAGTATACAAAGCTGGAGTGATACGACTGTAAAAACAGGAAATACCTACAGTTACCGTGTCAGGGCAGCATATGTATGTACAGGAAAAACAACGCTCTATGGAACTGCTTCCACTGCCGTGTCCGCAAAGACAAAACTTGCAAAAGCAGCAGCCAGTGCGACTGCGGTTTCTGGTCCGAAAAATACAGTTTCCTGGGGGAAAGTTCCGGGAGCAAGCGGCTATCGTGTATATCGCAGAACAGGGAACAGTGACTGGGAGAGGATCGCTGAAGTGAAAAGTAATGTTTCCAGCTATCAGGATTCCCAGATCCGGGGAATTACGTCTTATACGTATTCTGTACGTGCATACCGTAACGTAGACGGAAAGAAAGTTTTTGGCAGTTATAAGGAGAGCAGAGCTGTTTTATCCTATCCGGATATCCAGAAAATTTCTGCTGTGAAGAAAACATCCAGTGGACTTAAACTTTACTGGAGGGCACAGAGCCGTGCAACATTCTATGATGTTTACCGGAAGACCAAAAACAGCACCTGGAAAAAAATAGGCACTGTCTCAGGCAGAAGTACTACAGTATCTTATGAGGATAAGACGGCGAAGAAGGGGACAACCTACTATTATGCGGTCCGTGCCGGTGTAAAAACATCCGAAGGGAAAACGCTCTGCGGAAGTTACGCTGCAAAATCAGGAAAAAGATAAAAACAAAAAGTCAAAACTCCCGTTTCCATTCCTCTGAAAAGAGTATGGAAACGGGAGTTTCTGGTTGAATATGTGTGTATATATGATATATCAGGCAGTTCAGAAGAAAGATCAGTCGTTGTTGATCACAACACCTTTCTGAAGCATTACATTGGCATAAAGTGCTTTCTCACTTGTGGAGATGATGCAGTATGCAGTTTTTGCTTCATCATAGAATGCGAAACGCTCGATATTTCCGATGGCTTTCTCGCCACGCTCGTCATGTTTGGAAACGATCTCTTTATATGTATCCCAGATCGGTGTCTCCACGTCATCACCAGGCATTACTTCCATCAGGTTTACCGGATGTTCTACATAGGTATCCAGCGGGAAGAGTTTCAGGATGGCATCCAGGATCTCCGGAACACCATGTCCGTCACAGCGGATGGTAATGGCATTTTTTCCCATGGATTCTACCGGGAAGTTTCCGTCAGCGATTACAAGACGGTCACTGTGTCCCATCTCACATAAAACTTTCAGTAATTCTGGTGATAAGATTTCTGGAATTCCTTTTAACATTGTTCATATCCTCCTAAGATCATTGTGTACTTATAACATTTCCGGAAAATGCTGCATCCGTTTCTGGTATTCAGAACGGGATACAGCGCTTCCTGAAATTGTTATGCTGCCGGTAGTATCAGACGGACCTGCCCGGCCACAGGTTTGTATTACTTTTAATTATTAATCTAACGGTATTTTGTCTTCTTTTCAAGGTAATATTTTCCTGTAAATGATGAAAATTTTATAGTTGACAGAAACGTTTCGGTGCGTTAAGATGAACTCAAACAGAAACGTTTCGGTTTCTGGATCAAATGAAGAAATAATATAAAAAATAAACACAATAATTCCAAGGAGGAAAAGATTATGCCACTGGTTACATCTAAAGAAATGCTGTTAAAAGCACAGAAGGGCGGATATGCGGTAGGAGCTTTCAACGCAGAGAATATGGAAATGGTGAAAGCGATCATCCAGGCAGCTGAGGAGCTGAAAGCACCGGTTATGATCCAGACAACACCATCTACGATCAAATATGGTACTGTTGAGACTTACGCAGCAATCGTGGCAGCAGAGGCAGCCAAGGCTTCTGTTCCGGTATGCCTTCATCTTGACCACGGCAGCAGTTTTGAACTTGCAATGCAGGCAATGCATGCAGGCTACACATCTGTGATGATCGACGGTTCCAAACTGGATTTTGAGGACAATATCAAAGAGACCAAGAGAGTTGCGGACGTAGCAGCAGCCCTGAACATTCCATGTGAGGCTGAGCTTGGTAAGGTAGGCGGTAAAGAGGACGACCTTGAGGCTGAGGCAGACACCAACACAGATCCGCAGGAAGCAAAAGAATTCGTAGAGCGCACAGGTGTTACTTCTCTGGCAGTTGCCATCGGAACCGCACATGGCTTCTATGTAGGAACACCGGTTCTTGACAAAGAGCGCTTAAGTGAGATCCGCGAAGTTGTAGATATCCCGCTTGTTCTTCACGGAGCATCCGGACTCAGCGATGAGGATGTCAGTGATTGTGTAAAACGTGGTATCTGTAAAGTAAATTTTGCAACAGAGCTTCGTGCAGCATACTCCAAAGCAGTAAAAGAGACATTTACAGAGAATGAGGACACCATCGACCCGAAGGCATACGGAAAGAAAGCCATCCAGGCAGTGAAAGAGCTGGTTGAGGCACGTATGAAAGTCTGCGGCTGCGATGGAAAGGCAGAATAAGGAATTTCTGTAAAAAGCAGAAACGGAGTGATCAGTATGGCAGCAACCATGAAAGATATTGCCAAGCGGACGGGACTTGGGCTTGCGACGATTTCTTCTTATTTTAATGGCGGAAACGTAAGAGAAAAAAACAGAGTAAAGATCGAGGAAGCCATCGAGGAACTGCACTATGAGGTCAATGAGGTGGCAAGAGGCCTGAAGACCAATGCCACCAAGACCATCGGGGTAGTGATCCCGGAGCTTAATAATACCTTTTGTGCGGAGATCATCACAGGAATGGAGGATGTGCTGCGAAGCCACGGATACGCCACCATTGTCTGTGACTGCCGTACCGATAAGAAACTGGAGCGGGACGCAGTGGAATTTTTAAGCCGGAAACGTGTGGATGGGATCATCAGCATGCCGGTGGATGCTGAAGGCAATCATCTGAAAAAATTCCAGAAAACCGGGAAGCCCATTGTACTCATTGACCGAAGAATACAGGAGCTTTCCTGCGACAGTGTTCTTGTGGACAATGAGAAGGCGGCCGAGGATGCCATGAGAGTTTTTTTTAAGGCAGGACACCGTAAGATCGGGATTATCGGCGGCCCGGAGGAAATTTCCACGGCGCAGGAACGTCTCCAGGGATACCGAAGCGCATATGAAAAAGAAAATCTTCCGGTACGGGAATCTCTGATCTATCACGGCGACTATACCATTCAGGGTGGCGTGAGAGGAATCGAGAAACTTGTGGCGGACAATCCGGATATGACAGCCGTATTCGTTACCAACTATGAGATGACCATGGGGGCGGTGATCGGAATGAATGAGCTGGATCTGAAAATTCCGGAACAGCTTTCCATGATCGGTTTTGATAATCTGCAGTTTGCCAGAGCCTGCAGCCCCAAGCTTACCATCGTGGCACAGCCTACATCGGGCATTGCCAGGGAAGTGGCGAGCATTATGCTGAAACGGCTGGGAGAGGCAGAGAGCGAAGAAACGGAGCCGATCACAGAGAAGCTTGGCGCGGAAATTATTATGGGGAAATCCGTGCGTGTGCTAAAGGAGAAGGAGAATTCATAATGAAACCATATTTACTTGGTATTGATATCGGCACCAGTGCCTGCAAGGTTGCGGTTTTTGAAAAGTCAGGAACCGTAGTGGCAGCAGCCAATGGTGATTATCCGGTATATTATCCGAAAGAAGGCTGGGCAGAGCAGAATCCGGAAGAATGGTGGAGTGCTGTCTGTCAGGCAGTAAAAAAAGTGATCGAAAAAGCCGGGATCCAGCTGGAGGAGATCGCAGGTATCGGCATTGACGGCCAGAGCTGGTCCGCCATTGCCATGGACAAGGACGGAAATGTTCTTACAAACACTCCGATCTGGATGGATACCAGAGCACAGTCCATCTGCGACAGACTGAACGAAGAAATCGGAGCGGACAAGATTTTTGAAGTATCCGGTAATTCTCTTCAGCCATCCTACACAACCGCAAAGATCCTCTGGTACAAAGAAAATCTCCCGGAAGTTTACGCAAAGATCGACAAGATCCTGCAGTCCAACAGCTACATTGCCTACAAACTGACCGGTGTGATGAGTCAGGATGTTTCACAGGGATACGGCCTGCACTGCTTTGACATGAGAAAAGCAGCCTGGGATGAGGAAATGTGCAAAAAACTTGGAATCCCCATGGGATTTCTTCCTGAGATCTGCGACTGTGACCATGTTGTGGGAACGGTTACAGAGAAAGCAGCAGAAGAATCCGGCCTTGCTGTGGGAACACCGGTTGTTGCCGGCGGTCTGGATGCGGCATGTGGAACGCTGGGGGCCGGAGTGATCCATCCGGGAGAGACACAGGAACAGGGCGGACAGGCCGGAGGAATGAGTATCTGCATGGACGAGTACAAGGCAGATCCCAGACTGATCCTCGGATATCACGTAGTTCCGGGACAGTGGCTCCTTCAGGGCGGCACAACCGGCGGCGGTGGTGTCATGCGCTGGTTTGAACGTGAGTTCGCAGATTATGAGCGCTCTGTAGCTGAGGAAAAAGGGTCTTCCCTGGATCAGCTCAATGAGATCGCGGAAAAAATTGCTCCAGGCAGTGACGGTGTGGTATTTCTTCCATATATGTCCGGCGAGCGTTCCCCAATCTGGAACCCGAACGCAAAAGGTGTATTCTATGGACTGGATTTCGCCAAGACCAAGGGCCATATGGTACGTGCCTGCATGGAAGGCGTGGCACTTTCCCTGAAGCACAACCTGGAGGTGGCAAAGGAAGCAGGAGCAGATGTGGAAGCTCTCCGTGCAATGGGAGGATCCGCCAATTCTCTTCTCTGGACTCAGATCAAATCCGATATTACCGGCAAGCCGATCGTAGTACCGTCATCCGATACAGCCACAACCCTTGGCGCAGCGATCCTGGCAGGTATTGGCGTTGGAATGTATCAGGATTATGATGAAGCCATCCGCCTTACCGTAAAAGAAACAAGAAGACATGAACCGAACCCGGATAACAGGGCCGTTTATGAGAAAACCTATAAAACCTATTTAAATCTCTATAAATCTCTTGAACCTATGATGAGAAATGAGGAGGAAAAATAATCATGAAAGCAGCAGTAGTAGTAGCAAATGAAGATGTCCAGTACCAGGAAGTGGAAGAACCACAGGTAACTCCGGGTCACGTAAAGATCAAAGTAAGATATTCCGGAATTTGTGGATCTGATATCCCTCGTGTATTAAACCACGGCGTACATTTTTATCCGATCGTACTTGGACATGAGTTTTCCGGTGATGTAGTGGAAGTCGGAGAAGGCGTTACCAAGGTAAAAGTCGGCGACCGTGTATCCGGTGCACCGCTTCTTCCATGTATGAAATGTGACGACTGCCAGAAAGGTAATTACTCCCTCTGCAAACATTACAGCTTCATCGGTTCCAGAGAGCAGGGAGCAAATGCGGACTATGTAGTAGTTCCTGAGAAAAATGCCGTACCGTTTGCAGACAATGTTCCATATGAGCAGGGCGCTATGTTTGAGCCTGCAACCGTAGCCATCCACGGTGTATTCCAGAATGATTACCACGGCGGTGAGTATGTGGCAATCCTGGGCGGCGGTACCGTTGGTATGTTTACCATGCAGTGGACAAAGATCTTCGGCTCCAAGAAAGTCGTAGTTTTTGATATCAGCGATGAGAGACTTGCCCTTGCAAAACGTCTCGGCGCAGATGAAGTCATCAACACAAAAGAAGAAGGCTACATGGAGAAGGCCATGGCCATCACAGGCGGCAAAGGATACGGCTTTGTATTCGAGACAGCCGGACAAGTTCCTACTATGCACATGGCATTTGAGCTTGCTGCAAACAAAGCCCATGTATGCTTTATCGGTACTCCTCATGAGAACCTTACTTTCACACCGAAACAGTGGGAGAATATGAACCGTAAAGAGTTCAAACTTACCGGTTCCTGGATGTCCTACAGTGCACCATATCCGGGACGTGAGTGGGATCTGACCGCGCATTACTTTGCAACCGGCCAGCTGAAATTTGATCCGGGCTTCATCTACAAGAAGATCCCGATGAGCCAGGCACAGGAAGCATTCCAGCTGTTCAAGACCCCGGGCCTTGTAAAAGGAAAGATCCTTCTTTCCAATGAGGAAGACTGATATGATCCTGACTGTAACGTTAAACGCTGCCATTGACAAGCGTTATGTAGTAGATGATTTTAAAGTGGGCGAAGTGAACCGGGTACGGGAATGTACCTATGTTCCCGGCGGAAAGGGACTGAATGTCTCCAAGCCGGCGTCCATTTACGGTGCCGAAGTGGTTGCCACAGGTTTTGTGGGCGGCCACGCAGGCAATTATATTGAAGATGCCCTGAAACCTTTTGGCATCAAGAGCGCTTTTTACCATGTGGACTCGGAGAGCCGTTCCTGCATCAATATCTGGGATGAAGTGAATCACGTGCAGACCGAATTCCTGGAGCCGGGATTTACTCTCACAGAGGCAGACTTTGAGGGATTTGAGAAAAAATTCCGCGAGCTTGTAAAAGACGCTTCTGTTGTTGCAATGTCCGGCAGCGTGCCCAAAGGACTTGACGGAACTGCCTATCAGCGTCTTGTGAAGATTGTCAAAGACGCAGGAAAACCGGTGATCCTGGATACCAGCGGAAAGCTTCTGGAAGAGGGAATCAAGGCAGCACCAACACTGATCAAGCCCAATATCGACGAGATCCGAATGCTTACGGGAAAGCACTGTGATGACATCAACGATATCATCGAAGCGGCAAAAGCCATCCATGCCGGTGGCGTGGAGATCGTAGCGGTTTCTCTTGGAGCAGATGGCTCCTTGGCAGTTGGCGAGGAGGGGATTTTCCGTGCGATAGTTCCGAAGATCGATGCAGTAAATACTGTAGGCTGTGGAGATTCCATGATCGCAGGTTTTGCCCTTGGATTAAGCGAGGGACTTTCCCTGGAAGAGACCCTGCGCAGGGCCAGCGCGATCTCAGCGGCAGCAGCCATGCGTGAGGAGACCGGTTTCTTTGTGATGGAAGATATGGAGAAACTTCTTCCACAGATTGAAATCAAAAAATTATAGAGGCTGTAAAACAAGTTTATAATAAGAAAAATTTTTTCATAAAAAAGGAGATGTAAAGATGGCAGAAGTTATCAATCCGGCAATCGTGCCGAAAGTGACACTTCCTTCCGGCGAACAGGTTCCATGCGTCGGAATGGGAACCTTCGGTTCCGACCGTGTATCCGCCGAGGATGTATCTGCAGCTGTTGCAGGCGCGATCCGCAGTGGTTACCGTATGTTCGACTGTGCCGCATGCTACGGAAACGAGCATGAGATCGGCCAGGTATTTAAGGATGCGTTCGACGAAGGCGTTGTAGAGCGTAAGGATCTCTTCATCATGACAAAAGTATGGAACGACATGCACAGAAGAGTAGAGGAAGCCTGTGACAAGAGCATCAAAGACCTTCAGTGTGACTATGTGGATATGTATTATATCCACTGGCCATTCCCGAACTATCATGCACCGGGATGTGATGTAGATTCCAGAAATCCGGATTCCAAGCCGTTCAGTGTTGAGGAGTTCATGGATACATACCGTCAGTGCGAGGCTCTGGTAGAAAAAGGAAAGATCCGTTACATCGGTATTTCCAACATGACCATTCCGAAACTTGAGGCAGTTCTTCCACTTATGAAGATCAAACCTGCAACCTGCGAGCTTGAGCTGCATGTATGCTTCCAGCAGCAGGAGCTTTATGATTATCTGGTAGCACATAACATCCAGCCGGTAGGTTACATGCCGATCGGTTCCCCACGCAGACCTG
Organism: Blautia sp. MSK.20.85; assembly: GCF_013317245.1. Lineage (NCBI taxonomy): Bacteria > Bacillati > Bacillota > Clostridia > Lachnospirales > Lachnospiraceae > Blautia > Blautia sp. MSK.20.85. The sequence goes on along the minus strand of NZ_JAAIUN010000001.1, from coordinate 55,332 downwards.
AGAGAGATATCTGTCCGGAGGATGTTGCGGATCTGGAAGTTCCGGAAATGCAGGCAATCGCAAAAGCACATGGTGTTCATCCGGCTCTGATCGCTCTGAAATGGGCACATCAGAGAGGTGAGATCTCCATTCCGTTCTCTGTCCATAACTATGCAAGCAACCTGAAATGTGTCACCGAGGATCCTCTTACAGATGAGGAAATGGCAACCATCGCAACCCTGGAAAAAGGCAACCGTCTTGTAAAAGGACAGGTATTCCTGTGGCATGGTGCAAACGACTGGCATGACCTCTGGGATGAAGATGGCGTTATTGTAAAATAAATCGCGGAACAGCCAGCGTAATATTGTATACGATGAAATCCCGTGTCCAATATATTGGACATGGGATTTTTTGCACAGTACTGCCTGTAAAGTGGACTAAGAAACTCCGTTGTAAATTATCAACAAACATGTTACCATGTAGAAAGAATTAACAGTTATTGTTTACATAGAAAACAGTAATTTTTAACAATGTAAATGGCAGATATAGTGGGAGGTATCTGCCAGGGGGATGTACAAAAAAGCAACAGAAACTGAACAGAGGGGGACGACAGAAATTATGTATCGTATTTTACTGGTAGACGATGAGATACTTGTTCGCGATGCGATCCGGGAGAATATTGACTGGAAAGCCATGGACTGCGAGCTGGTAGGAGACTGTGACAACGGGAAGGCAGCAGCGGAATTTGTGCAGACCCATCCGGTAGACATTGTACTTACAGATATTCTTATGCCATATATGGATGGTATGGAACTGAGCCATTTTCTCCATGATAACTATCCGGATATTGTAATTGTGATCTTCAGTGGATTCGGTGAGTTTGAATATGCCAAGAAGGCGATCCAGTATGACGTCAGTGAATACATGCTGAAGCCTGTAACTGCCATGGAACTCCGTGCAGTCATCGAAAAAATGAAGAAAAAAGTGGATCAGCGAAGAGAAGAAAAACAGAAAATCGAGCGCCTGACGCAGACATCGGAGAACTATCAGAAGAATGCGATTGTGATCCGGTCCAGAGCACTGCAGGCTTTTGTGGAAAACATTAAAACAAGAGAAGAAAGCCTTGAGGAACTTTCCGGGCTTGGAATCAGTCTGGAAGCTGCCTGCTATCGCGTGGCGGCGTTTGATCTGGATCTGTATTCGGACGGAACACAGATCACCGCAGAGAAAAGGCAGGAGAGTGCACTGATGTCCTTTGTCCTTTTTAATGTCAGTGATGAGATTGTAAGCAGGGAGAAGGCAGGTGTTGCCTATCAGGAAGGAAACAATAAGGTCTGCGTATTGTTTATGGGAAACCGGACCAGAGAATTTGGCGAAAAAATTATGGAAATCTGTCAGATGATCCAGTCCAAGCTTAAAGAGCTGATGGCTCTGGATGTTTCAATCAGTGTGGGAAGCTGGGCAAGGACACAGCAGGAGCTTCTGGTGTCTCATGAGCTGGCAGAAAAGGGAATCGAATACAGATATCTTCTTGGTGGAAGGCTTCTGATTGATATGGAGGAACAGCCGGAGGAGAATACGCTTTCCATAAAGAATGTCGTAGAGGCTCTGGTAACCGCACTGAAAACAGGCAGGAAAGAAAATGCGGATCATATTTTAGAAAAAATTTCATCCGACATCAAAGCGGCACGCGTGGATAAGAGCAGGGCCTGTGTTTATCTGCAGCAGATCATCCGTGCAGCAGACGAAACCTGCGAGGATATGGTTCCGGACAGTAAGCTTTTTTCCAAAAGAGAAGCACTTCTGCAGCAGGTCACAGAGCAGAATTCTTTTGACAGTGCATTTGAACTGGTAAAATCTCATGTGGGAGAAATTTTTCAGACGCTTTCCGATGCCAACAGTTCCAGCGGACAGCGCCAGGCAAGACTTGCCCTGGACTATATTCAGAAGAATTATATGGACCCGGATTTAAGCCTGAACAGTATCTGCTCCTATCTGAATATCAGTACCAGTTATTTTAGTACGATTTTTAAAGATCTTACAGGAGAAACATTTACAGAAGTTCTGATACGTACCCGAATGGAGAAAGCGAAGGAGCTTCTGGAAAATACAACCATGAAGAATTATGAAATTGCCGAAAAAGTCGGATTTGCAGACCCGCATTACTTTGGAATCTCCTTCAAAAAAATGACAGGCTGCACCCCGACAGAATATGCAAGGGAGAAACGTAAATGAGAGATATCCGGTTTGCGGCAAAGATCATAGGAAAATTCAAAAGTATCCAGAGCGCGATCTTTGCGGTGGTGACGGTGCTGCTTTTAAGTGCGGTGCTGGTTATAACCGGTGTTTCTATGAGATATACCCGCAATTCTATTTTTGAAAATTCCTCTGTCTACACCCAGAATATCGTGCAGCAGATGAATCAGAATATAGATTCTTATATTGACTACATGGAAAATATTGCTTATATGATCTCCAGCAACGAGGATGTGCAGCAATATCTTTTCGGCGAAAATGTGGACGATGACACAAGAGAACGTCTGATCAACCAGTTCAAGACAATTCTGGACGGGCGAAGTGATATCCGAAATCTGGGAATCATTGGAATTAATGGGCGGAAACTGATCAACGACGGCAAACAGTCTGTGAATCCGGATCTGAAACTTTCCACCCAGGAGTGGTACCTGGATGCTTTGCAGAAGCCGGAAGGCCCGCTTCTTACATCTTCCCATGTACAGCACATCATCAGCGGAGAACGCCCGTGGGTGATCACTTTAAGCAGGGGAATCCGTAATTTTTCCAACAGTGGTGAGAAAGAGGGAGTCTTTTTTATTGACCTGAATTACAGTGCCATCAGTGAACTCTGTGATCAGAATACGATTGGGAAAAAGGGATATGCATTTATTCTGGATGAAAGCGGAAATATTGTATATCATCCGCAGCAGCAACAGCTTTACAATGAATTGCAGACGGAGAATATCGACCTGATCGTGGAATCAAAAGAAGATACGGTGCGTACCGGAAAGGGAAACAGAGGAAAGCTGTATTCCATTTCCAGATCCAATAAAACCGGATGGACCGTTGTGGGCTGTATGAGCGTCAGCGAGCTTCTGCGAAAAAGTAATCAGGCGCAGAGTATTTATGTACTTATATCTGCACTTCTGATGATCGTGGCTCTGCTTTTTTCAAGATTTCTGGCAAAGAGTCTTACCTATCCCCTTCAGCGTCTCAGGGATTCCATGTCCAGGGTACAGGAGGGGCATTTTGACGGAGCAGATGTGGAGATCGATTCAGAGAATGAGATCGGAAGCCTGACGAAATCTTTCAATATGATGACACATAGGATACAGGATCTTATGGAGCAGAACGTGAAGGAACAGGAAGCAAAGAGAAAAAGTGAGCTTAAGGCCCTTCAGTCCCAGATCAATCCTCATTTTCTCTACAATACCCTGGATTCGATCATCTGGATGGCAGAGGGCAGAAAGTACGAAGAGGTTGTTCTGATGACAGCATCCCTGGCGCGTCTTCTTCGTCAGAGCATCAGTAATGAAGATGAAGTGGTTCCTCTTGCAAGGGAAGTGGAGTATGCCAAGGGTTATCTTACGATCCAGAAGATGCGTTACAAGGACAAGCTGGAATTCGAGATCGATGTAGAACCTTCTATATTAAATATCCCTCTGATCAAGCTGGTTCTCCAGCCGATCATTGAAAATGCCATCTATCATGGACTGAAATATAAAGAGAGTAAGGGACTTTTGCAGGTAAAAGGCTTTATGAAGGACGGAAATGCAGTTCTTCAGGTGATCGACAACGGTGTAGGTATGGATGAGGAAACATTGTCACATATTTATGATAAGCATAAGGTGAATTATCATTCCAATGGTGTGGGTGTTTACAATGTACAGAAACGTCTGAAGCTTTATTATGGAGAAAATTACGGGATCACCTATGAAAGTGAAAAAGGTGTCGGAACCACTGCCACGATCATCATTCCGGGAATACAGGAGGAATCAATATGAAAAAACATAGAAAACTCCTGACTTTAGGAGTGGTCATCTGCCTTGTGGCGGGGCTTGTAGCCGGAATAGTCTATTATAAACAGGTAGAAGAAGAGAGAAAACTATCGCTGATCTATATTCCGAAGGTTGTGGACGGTACCAATGATTTCTGGACATCACTGATCCAGGGGGCGGAGATGGCTGCAAAGGAATATAATGCAGATATCCGCGTATGGGCACCTGAGGAAGAGAATGATGTGGATGGGCAGAACAAGCTGATCGAAAGGGCAACAGAAGAAAAACCGGACGCGATCCTGATCTCGCCGTCCAGCTTCACTGAATCCGACCAGCTTTTGAAGAAGGCAAAGGAACAGGGAATACATATCGCATTTATTGATTCTTACACACAGGAAGAGGTCCAGGATCTTACCGTTGCGACCGATAATCTGGAAGCGGGACAGATCCTTGGCAGGTTTGCGAAGGATCTTGTGGGAACGGATGATCAGATTGCGATCGTTTCACATGTAAAGGGTGTATCTACAGCAGTTGAAAGAGAAAAAGGTTTCCGGACAGGACTTGGCAGTCTGAAGGATAATATCGTAGATGTGGTATACTGTGATTCTCGGTATGACAAGTCCTATGAGCTTACAAAAGAGCTGATGAAAAAATATCCGGATCTCAAGATGATCGCGGGAATGAATGAATATTCCTCTGTAGGTGCTGCAAGAGCAGTAAAGGCAGCAAAAGCAGAGAATCGGATCAGGGTGGTGGGAGTAGACAGCTCACAGGAGGCCGTCCAGCTGATGGAACACGGAATCTTCCAGGGAATCGTTGTACAGAAGGCATTTAAAATGGGGTATGTGGGTGTTCGGGAAACTGTTAAGATGCTGCGTGGAGAAGACTATAAGAAGAATATTAATTCCGGGTGCCAGCTTGTGACTCCTGACAATATGTATACCAGTGAGATCGAAAAACTGCTTTTTCCGTTTAATACGTTAAAAACATATGGTGATCTTACACCGTAAATAGTCATAAATGCACAAAGAAAAAGGTTAAATATTTACCATACAGTAAATATTTAACCTTTTTTTGAAAGATATTCTATTACAATTATTGATTTTTGACGGTATTATAATAACCAAGAAAACACAAGATACGTGCAAAACGTGAGGAGGGTAAAAATTGGAAAACTTAAAACAAAATCCAATCGTTAAGAAGCTCGGATTGAACAGAATACTGCTTGTCTGTGTTCTGATTCTTATGTTCCTGGTTTTTAAAGTAGTTCTTGGAAACAAGTTTCCGGCTGTTGATAGTATCAGATCTACTTTGAACTATGTGTACTTCCTGGGCTTTTTGTCACTTGGCGTTACATTCGTAATCGCTACAGGAGGAATCGATTTCTCCATCGGACCTGTAATGTTCTGCTGTGCACTGGTATCCGGTTACTGCATGACATCTTACAAGGTTCCATGTGCAGTTGCCATGATCCTTTGCATTCTGATCGGTCTCTGCTTTGGTATTTTCAATGGCTGGATGGTTTCTTACATGTCAGTGCCACCATTCATTATTTCCATGGCATCCATGAACATTGCAAAAGGTATTGCTTCTGTATTCACAAAAACACAGTCCGTAAGCTGGCCGGCAGCCAGTGAGGCAAACGGCTGGTTCCGTAATATCGTTTCCGTAAATGGCTTCCCTGTAGGAATTGTTATTTTCCTGGTAATGGCAGTTATCTGCGGTATCGTTCTTTACAACACAAAACCAGGACGTTACATCCTCTGCCTTGGATCTAACAAAGAGGCTGTCCGTCTTTCCGGTGTCAACACAAAGAAATGGGAAATGCTTGCTTATATGATCTGCGGATTCCTGGTAGGTATTGCAGCACTCTTCTTTGTAGCTACATACACAACTGTTCAGCCAGGTTATGGCGATCAGTACAACAATGAGGCTATTGCAGGCTGCGTTATGGGTGGTACATCCATGGTTGGTGGACTTGCTTCCATCGGCGGTACTGTAATCGGCGTATTTATCATCTCTCTTCTTCAGCAGGGCATTATGGCATTTGGCCTTGGTAAAGGACAGCAGATGATCATCACAGGTATCATCGTTATCGTTGCAGTTTATATCGACGTTTCTGCAAGACGCAGAAAGAACTGATCTTAGAGGGAGGATGCGACAATGGGTGAAGTTATTTTAACTATGAAGGACATTGATAAGTCCTTTCCTGGAGTTCATGCTCTGGATCACGTTAATTTCGAAGTAAAACGCGGCGAAGTACATGCACTTATGGGAGAAAATGGTGCCGGTAAATCAACACTGATGAAGGTTCTTACCGGTATTTATCAGAAGGATTCAGGTTCCATCGTTTACAAAGGACAGGAAACAGAATTCCACAATACACGTGAGGCACAGGATGCCGGCGTTGTAATCGTACATCAGGAGCTGAACATGGTAGGTGATCTTACTGTTGCTCAGAACATCTTCATCGGACGTGAGCCGAAGAAGGGTTTCCGCATTGATGACAAAAAGATGATCGAGGATTCCAAAAAGCTTTTTCAGGATCTGAACATTGAGATCAATCCGAAAGAAAAGATGAAAAACCTGACAGTCGGAAAACAGCAGATGTGTGAGATCGCAAAAGCAATTTCCCATAAAGCTGAGGTTATCATTTTTGATGAGCCTTCCGCAGCACTGACAGAGAAAGAGATCGCGGACCTGTTCGAGATCATCCGTGACCTTCGTAAGAAGAATCTTGGTATCGTATATATCTCTCACCGTATGGATGAGATCAAGACCATCACAGACCGTGTAACCGTTATGCGAGATGGTGGATATGTAGGAACTCTGATCACAAAAGACAGTACAAAAGAAGATATCATCAACATGATGGTTGGTCGTGTTATTTATGAAGATCCGAAACAGCAGAGTGCAGTTCCGGCAGATGCACCGGTAGTTCTTAAGGTTGAACATCTGAACGCAGGAAAGATGGTTCAAGATGTAAGCTTTGAACTGAAGAAAGGTGAGATCCTTGGTTTCTCAGGACTAATGGGGGCAGGACGTACCGAGACAGCCAGAGCACTGTTCGGAGCAGACCCGAAACAGAGTGGTAAGATCTCTGTTATGGGTAAAGATGGACAGCTTCACGAAGTTACCATCAACAGCCCGCAGGATGCTGTTAAATGTGGTATCGGTTATCTGTCAGAGGACAGAAGAAGATATGGCTGTGTTGTACAGAAATCTGTAACAGAGAATACAACACTGGCAACCATGGAAGAGTTTACCAATGGTATTTTTATCAACAAGGCAAAAGAGAAACAGGTTGCAGAGAAATATGTAAATGAGCTTGCAACAAAGACACCGACCACCGATCAGCTGGTAGTAAACCTTTCCGGTGGTAACCAGCAGAAGGTTGTTATTGCTAAATGGCTGACACGAGACAGCGATATCCTTATTTTCGATGAGCCGACAAGAGGTATCGATGTTGGTGCCAAGAACGAAATCTACAAATTAATGAACAGACTGGCAGCAGAAGGCAAATCCATTATCATGATTTCTTCTGAGATGACAGAAGTTCTCCGAATGAGTGACCGTATCATCATCATGTGTGAGGGTAAAGTTACCGGATGTATTGATATCTCCGAGGCAACCCAGGAAAACATCATGGACAAGGCCACACGGAATATCAATTAAGGAGGAAAGTCATGACTAAGAAGAAAAAAAGTATTTTAAGTGATCAGAGATTTATTGTTTTGCTCGTTATCATTGTCCTGTGTGCGATATTCTCAGGCTTGAGTAAAGAATTCAGACAGTACACCACGATCCTGAGTATGCTGGATTTCTCATATTACGATCTTCTTATGGCGATCGGAGTTACATTCCCGCTTATCACTGGTGGTGTTGACCTGTCAATCGGAACTGGTATGGTAGCATACGCACTGATCGCAGGAACACTGATCAGAAACAACAATTGCCCGGTAGCTCTGGCAATGCTGATCTGTATTGTTCTGGGTATCGCAGTCGGTGCACTGAACGGTGTACTGATCGGTGTTATGAACCTGCCGCCATTTTTGGCAACACTTTGTACCTGTATGATTACCCGTGGTGCCGGATCTCTCTGCAGTGCGACACCTTGGCCGGGACTTACACAGCCGGGCGGATGGTTCCATACCATCTTCAAGGTAACAGTTGGTACAGGAAGAAGCGCTTCCCGTTATCCACTTGGTTTCCTCTGGATGATCATCCTGGTACTGGTTATGGAGTACATCCTGAACCACACAAAATTCGGTCGTTATACAATTGCAATCGGTTCCAACAAAGAGGCAGCAGCCCTTTCCGGAATCAATACAAAGTTCTATCACGTAATGGTATACGTTGTCTGCGGTCTGTTTACAGGTCTTGCGGCAATCGCATACGCAGCAGTAACACCTACTGTACAGCCTGGTACTGGTGCCGGACTTGAGATGGATGCTATCGGTGGTGTATTCGTTGGTGGTGTAGCAGCTACCGGTGGATATGGTTCCGTGATCGGTACATTCGTTGGTATCTTCGTCATCATGCTTCTGAAAACAGGTCTTCCATACATCGGCCTGCAGGCAAACTGGCAGCAGATCATCACAGGTATCGTTCTGATCGTAGCCGTTCTGATCGATATCCTGAAAGAGAAAAAAGCAGCACACTAATATTAAGAAGTGTGGTACAATAAGCAAGGGTGCTGTTCACAGAGAAATGTGAACAGTATCCGATAATCAAAGATGTGAAACGCCAAGGGGTAGCAACGGCGTATGAACATAAAAAACTATATAATATATTTTAAGGAGGAAATATTATATGAAAGCAAAAAAGGTTATGGCATTAATGCTCTGTGCAGCAATGGTAACAAGCATGAGCGCAACAGCAGCTTTTGCAGCTGAGGAGAAAGAAGATGCAGCAACAGAGGAATCCGCAGATTCCACAGCAGCTGAGGATCCTACCGCACAGTTCGACGGACTGAAAGCAAACGAAGCTTATGAGTTCCCGATGATGGTTAAATCTTTCCAGTCTACATACTGGGATGCAGCTCAGGAAGGTATGAAGAAAGCATCTGAGGAGCTGGGCGTTACTTATAAAGCACAGGGACCGAACAGTGAGTCCGATATCGCTGACCAGGTTAACATGATCAACACAGCTATCGGCTCCAATCCTGTTGGATTAGGACTTGCAGCTTGCGATACATCTTCTGTTCAGGATGCTCTTAAGACATGTGCAGAAAAAGGTATCCCGGTTGTAACTTTCGATACAGGTATCGCTGATGCTCCGGAAGGATCTGTAGTATGCGAGGTTTGTACAGACAACGCACAGGCTGGTGCAGTAGCAGCTGAGAATATGTACAACTCCATTAAAGACGTTGTTAAAGATGCTGACGGACAGGTTATCATCGGTGAGGTTAACCAGGATGCAACAGCTCAGAACATTCAGCAGCGTGGTACTGGATTCATCAACAAGATGATCGAGCTTCTTCAGGCTGATGGCAAGACTGTAGCAGTAAGCGGTAACGAGTTCTATGTTAACGCAGCAGAGGGTGCTGATGCTGATGCTAAAGACGCAGACGTTGTTATCCAGGTAGCTGTTCCGGCACAGACAACTGTAGAGCTTTGCTCCACAGAGGCTCAGGCAATCCTTTCCCAGGAGAACTGTATCGCAGTATTCGGTTCCAACCAGGTTTCTGCAGAGGGTGTTCTTGCAGCAAATGCTAACCTTAACGTTCTTGGTTCTGACCCGGCAAACGGTGATGTAGTTGGTGTTGGTTTCGATGCTGGTTCTATCATCAAAGCAGCTGTTAAAGATGGCACATTCATCGGTGCTGTTACACAGTCTCCTCTTATGATGGGATACTATGCAATCTACGCTCTGACAGCAGCAGCAAACGGCCAGGAGCTTCAGGATGTTCCTACAGACGGTTACTGGTATGATGCAACAAATATGGAAGACGAGGATATTGCTCCTAACCTTTATGACTAATCATATAATCGATCAGATCGTGAAGTTGTAATGAACGCGGATTGCGTTCACGAACGTAAAAATAAGAGATCCGCTGGCTGATTCAGTCAGCGGATTTTTTAAACAAATAATGCAGTAGTTCATAAATAATCGCTGTATTATTTGCAAATAAAGACACTTTTTTTGACAAAAGAGGTTCTTATCACCGGAAGGATCCTGATGTATGATAAATACAACATCAGATATGAAAGTGATCAGAAGCTTACATATTGAGGAGGATTTAAAAATGGCAACATATTATTTAGCAGTAGATATCGGAGCATCCAGTGGACGTCACATTCTGGGACATATGGAAAACGGAAAAATGATCCTGGAAGAAATCTATCGTTTTGAGAACGGCATGGTTAAGAAGGATGGAGAGCTCTGCTGGGAGTTTGACCGCCTTTTCAACGAGATCGTAAATGGTCTTAAGAAATGTAAAGAGATCGGCAAGATCCCGGTAAGCATGGGTGTTGATACCTGGGGTGTTGACTTCGTGCTTCTAGACAAGGATGACAAGGTTCTTGGCAACACGGTAGGCTACCGTGATCATCGTACAGAGGGAATGGACGAGGAAGTTTATAAGACAATTTCCCTGAAGGATCTGTATGCAAGAACCGGTATCCAGAAAGCAATCTACAATACAGTATATCAGCTGATGGCAGTGAAGAAGAAACATCCTGAGTATCTGGAGCAGGCTGAGACACTTCTTCATGTACCGGACTACTTCCATTTTCTTCTTACAGGCGAAAAAACTTGCGAGTACACAGAGGCAACCACAGGACAGCTTGTATGCCCGACAACCAAGGACTGGGATTATGAGCTGATCGATATGCTGGGATATCCAAGAAAGATATTCCAGAAGCTGATCATGCCTAGCACAAGCATCGGACATTTAACAGACACAGTGAAGGAAGCAGTTGGCTTTGATCTTGAGGTTGTAGCACCGGCTACACATGATACAGGGTCTGCAGTTCTGGCTGTGCCTGCAAATGATGACGATTTCATTTATATCAGTTCCGGAACATGGTCTCTGATGGGAATCGAGAGAAAAGAAGCAGACTGCTCTGAGAAGAGCTGTGAGATGAACTTCACAAACGAGGGTGGATATGCAGGACGTTTCCGTTATCTGAAGAACATCATGGGTCTCTGGATGATCCAGTCTGTACGTCATGAGTTTGATGATGCGTACAGCTTTGCACAGATCTGCGAGATGGCTGAGGAGGCAAAAGACTTCCCGTCAAGAGTAAACGCAAACGATGAGTGCTTCCTTTCTCCTGAGAACATGACAAAAGAGGTTCAGGACTACTGCCGCAGAACAGGACAGCAGGTTCCGGAAACTCTTGGCGAGATTGCAACCGTTATCTATACAAGCCTTGCAGATTGCTACGCTAAGATCGCAAAAGAAATCGAGGAGATGACAGGAAGAACCTACAGCCGTATCCATATCGTAGGCGGTGGTTCCAATGCAGGATACTTAAATGAGCTGACTGCAAAAGCTACAAAGAAAGAAATCCATGCAGGCCCTGGTGAGGCTACTGCAATCGGTAATATCACAGCACAGATGCTGAAGGCCGAGGAGTTTAAAACGATCGAGGAGGCTCGTACAACCATCCATGAGTCCTTCGGTATCAAAGTATACAAAGCATAAATAAAAATAACTGGAGGTTTTATTATGTTAGTTAACACAAAGGCAAAAGTTGGTGTATTTTCAATTGCTTTAGGCGCATATCTTCCGCAGTTCCCGTCACTGGTGCCGGAATTTGAGGCACAGTACGACGCATTCAAGAAAACGATCCCGGATACAGTAGAGATCGTTGACGGCGGAATGGTGACAACAAAAGAGCAGGCAATGGTGGCAGGAGATAAGTTCCGTGCAGCAGATGTTGACCTTGTATTTCTTCAGATGCTGACATACGCAACATCCTACAACATGCTTCCGGCGATCCGTGATCTGGATGTTCCGGTTGTTCTTGTAAACGTTCAGAAGATCAAAGCGCTGGATTATGAGCACACTGACATTGCCTCCTGGCTGGGTGAAGGCTATGCATGCGGTGCTGTAGGCGAGGCAGTTGCTGACCTTGAGAGAGCAGGCAAGAGACATGCGGTTATCACAGGCGTTGTAGAAGGCGGAGATCCTGCAGTTCAGGCTGAGATCGAAGACTGGTGCAAGGCTGCTCAGGTAAGAAGAAGATTCCGTGAGACTAACATTGCGCAGATCGGAAGACCATATCCGGGTATGATGGATCTGTATATTGATGAGACAAACCTCTATAACAGAATGTTCCTCTACACAAAACAGTTCGACTGGGAGAAGATGTGGGCGATCGCTGATGATATTACAGATGAGGAGGCAATCCGGGCAAAAGCACAGGATATCCTTGATACATTCGATATTGAGGGCGGCGGCACCATTGAGAAAGTATGGGATATGGCCAAATACGTTGTTGCTTTTGAAAAATGGGTAAAGGACGAACATCTTGGAATGATCGCTTCCCATTACGACGGATTTGCACAGGGTAAAGCAGGTGTCCTTGACAGTATGTTGATCCCGGCATTTTCCATGCTGATCAAACAGGGTACTGCATGTGCGGTAGAGGGTGACATGAAGGTTGCCATGGCAATGAGTATCTTAAAGACAATTTCCGGTACAGGCCAGCTTTCTGAGATGTACTCCATCGATTTCAACGATGACATCTGCATCATCGGACATTCCGGAAGCGGTGACGCTGACATCTCCGACAAGAAACCAACCATGAAAATCGTGCCGGTATTCCACGGCAAAACAGGCGGCGGATACCTGACACAGTTCTATCCATACACAGGCCCTGTAACCTACCTTGCAATCACTCAGGATAAAGACGGAAACTTCAAGTTCGTTGTAGCTGAGGGTGTAAACGAGGAAGGACCGATCCTTTCCTTCGGTGATACAAACATGAGAACACGTTTCACATGTGGAGCAAGAGAATTTGTAAATCGCTGGAGCGAGGCTGGCCCGACACATCACATGGCAGCTGCTACAGGAAGACACATCGACACAATCCTGAAAGTTGCAAAAATCTTCAACGTACCGGTAGATATCGTAACAAGATAATTATCAGTATCACAAAAAACGATAAATTCTTTCTTATAACCAACCGAAAACATATTCGAAAAAAGGAGACTGCAAATGCGGTCTCCTTTTTTGATGGAAAAATTCTTATTTTTTATGCATCATTGTATGCTCTTTTGTAAGTTCGTCATGGAGCTGAATGGAAGACCAGTGCTGGGTCACAGGGGTGAGCATGGCTTTTAACGAAACCGAAGGAATCGCTTCTTCCCGGAAAAACGCCAGGAACGCATCCATCTGTTCACTGGAAAAATTGTTCAGTACCATCATTTCCTCACTGAAATTTTTGCCCAGATTAAACTGTGCACAGGGCTGAAATCCCGGAAGTTCAAAAAGATATCCCAGAGGATGCAGAAATTCCGGTGTGGTGACGATCCGGACTTTTACTTTCTGACGGTTCAGATAGCGGCGGATGATCCGGAGCCGGTCCGGATCATTGAAATTGTATAAAAGTACTGCTGGCTGTGTATTCATAAGTATGATACCTCCTGTAAATTACTCTTCTCTGTGTGCCGGGAAGCGGATCTCGACTTCCGTTCCCTCTCCGGGTTTACTGGAATAGGCAAGTCCGTAATCTTTTCCATAAAGAATCTGAAGTCGGCGATGGGTGTTATAAACTGCAATATTTGTACCGCCAGACTGGCTGTTTCCCTTTCCTGACAGAATTGTTGACAGAATTTCAGGTGAAATTCCTACACCGTCATCAGAAATCAGAAGTACGATATCTGCATCCTCCATCCATCCGGTAATGACAATGGTTCCGGATTTTGACTCTTTTTCCAGGATTCCGTGGAGAATGGAATTTTCCACAACCGGCTGAAGAGTCAGTTTCGGAATCTGATATTCCGACAGCTCATCCGGAATATCCGTGATCAGTTCGATGCTGTCATGATAGCGCATATTCTGGAGCTGTACATAAATCGTCACATGTTCCAGTTCCCTTGCAATGGTAGAGATTCCTTTTTTCCGGCTTAACGTCAGTTTGTAAAAACGGGAAAGACTCTGTACCGCATGGCTGATTTCTTCCGTCTGTCCCTGCAGTGCCATCCAGTTGATCATATCCATGGTATTATAAAGAAAATGGGGATTGATCTGTGCCTGGAGGGAATTAAACTCCGCAATCCGGAGATCTTCTGCAGATTTTGCCTGCTTTTTCATCAGTTCATCCATTTTTCGGGTCATATAATTGTAGGTATCAATCAGATCACCGATCTCATCGTGGGCTTCCGGGCTTTCCATGGGAGTTGGTGGTCCGTGGCGTACGGTCTGCATCTGCCGGATCACAGAAGAAAGTCTTCCGGTGATGGAGTGTGCCAGTATATTGGCAAAAATAAGGGCCAGAACAAGAAAACCTGCGTAGAGCAGTGCAATCTGAAGCATCAGATGATTGCTTTCGTGGATCAGCGGAGGGGCAGGAAGAATTGTAACCATAAACCAGTCTGTATTGGAAATACTGTAAAAGCCGGCATAAACCTTAGTGTCCAGAATGTTTCGCTCAATAAAGTTGTTGGATGACATGAAGGAATCTTTGATGGTGTCGTAATCCAGCCGGTAGATTCCGGACAGTGATTGATCAGAAGTTGCAACGATGGCATCACGTTCATTTACAATATAGGACACGCTTCCCTCCAGAGAAAGATTGTCGGATAAAATATTGTTCAGCTTATCATCGGAAAAGTAAACAGCCAGATAAGCTTTGTAGGCGGTACTGTGGTAGTAAAGGCTCAGGGGACAGATATATGCCATATCTCCGTAATTCTGTTTTTCCTGAGAACCGAGATAGAAGGAAGGGCAGAACATTTCCTGCGGCTCCCGGTTTCCCTGGAAGATACCATACCAGTAAGTACCCTTTGCCTGACTTAAAGGTGCCAGGAGATCTTCTGTATTGGGATAGGCGTTCAGCGATTTCAGATCATCCGGGAAATCCACATAGATCCGCACATCGGTAACAATGGAATCCGTGGTCAGACGCTGAACGGCATTTTTGAAATCAATGGCATGATTGGATGTGGCAAGTTTTTCAGATGAATCGCTGACCGGCATGTAAAAAAGTTCCTGAAAAAAATTCTGGCCGGTGATATTCCGTGTAGTAGCCAGAATCGTATCCATGGTCCGCTCGATGAGAGGCGCAGTCTTTGCGGAGGCATCCTGTTCCTGCCGGATGGTATTGGACACGACCATATTGTACAGTCTTCCGTAAAAAAGAAATACGGTAAGAAATGCGGGAAGCACCACAATACTGATCAGCGCAATGGTGAATTTGGTCTGAAGGCTTAAGTTAAGATAGCCGTTTTTGAAACGGCGCCAGAAGGCCCTCATGACATTTTCTCCCGGTATTCGGACGGGGAGAAACCGGAGTATTTTTTGAAGCTTTTACCAAAGTAATTGCCGTCTGTATAACCTACTTTGGAAGAAATCTCAGAAATTTTGTATCTGGGATCAGAAAGCAGCTGTTTGGCTTTTTCCATGCGGTATTCCGTCAGATACTGATTGAGAGTCTGGCCAGTTTCACTTTTGAAAAAGGTGCATACGTAGGAAGCGGAAAGATATACATGGCTGCTGATATCCTTTACGGAAAGGGTATCATTCATGTAATTCCGGCTGATGTAATCCTTGATCATAAAGATGGTGGAATTTTCCGGCTGGGAATTCCTTGCATCTTCAAAATACTGAGCGGTTTTTTCTTTCAGAGATTCATGAAGCTCTTCGTAGGTAAAAGCATTGTTCAGGGTGTCCATGATCAGATCCTGTTTTTCGTGAAGCCCGGATTCTACCTGATTTTTTTTTCGGGAAGAGGAAAGCGCATTAAACAGCTGATAATAAAGATCACGGATCTGGTTGGGCATAAATGTGTGATTACAGCTGTAATACCGGAAAAGTTCCTCAAGAAACTGAACACAGTGTGTTTCCTCTCCGGCAAGGAGGTATTTGGAAAAAGTATTTTCCGGAGACTGCAGGGAATCCGGAACCGGTCCTTTTGGGGAAAGCTGTTTTATGGTGTTTTCTGTAAGAAATGTTTTTTCCGGAAAGAAAAAGCAATTCTGCAAAAGGATCACGGCGGAAGCGTAGGACTGATAAACTCTGGAAATATCAGTTACCGTATTGCCGGCAGCGATCAGATGTTTTCCACAGCAGTCATATTGCCTGGAAATATAGCTTCCTACGGCGGAAAGTGTAGTCGGGGAAGGCGCATTGCTTCCATATATATGGTGGACCAGATACTGTACTCTTTTTTCCACAAAGAGACATTTCAGGTGATAATGTTCCAGAAAACAGGAAATATCATTCAGGATATCTTCCAGAAAAATACCGGATGATTCTACTCCACTATTGAGTTTCACGATTATGGAAGTAAAATTCATGTCGGGATCAAGAAGCTCCGGCTGTCCGAGTTCCAGACAGAGATCTGCGATCTCACTGTTGTCGGAGGGCGGAAGGGTCAGTTTCTGTGCAAGCCGGGTGGCTGTTTCCTGAGAGTGCAGGGCTTCTTCACGGTGGGAACGAAGCTTCTGCCTGTAAAGAGACTGGGCCTCCAGCACTGCATCCCGTACTTCTTCGGGATGAAGGGGCTTTTCGATATAATTAACAGCTTTTAATTTAATGGCGGCTTTCAGGTATTCTTTATCTGAGTAGCCACTCATGAAGATAGGTACACAGTCCGGCAGAATCTTTTCCAGTCGTTCCAGCATGGCGATGCCGGTCATTCGTGGCATCCGCACATCACAGAGAATGATCTCGGGTTTATGAAGTCTGGCCATTTCCAGCCCGTTCACACCATCGTCAGCCTGAAGGATTTCGGTGATCCCCAGAGAATCCCAGTCGATAGATGAGATAAGTCCGGTACGTGTAAGTTCTTCGTCATCAACGATCAGTAATTTCATAGATAGTTCTCCAATTGGATATAGTTCATAGCCTTGTAAATCAGACATTTACGGTTCTGTTTATATTCACAGAAAACAGAAACGTCAGCGCTATCATTATAGCATAAAATATATAGAAATACGAGAATGCGGTATTGGTTTATGGGTAATATTTTACATAGAAAAGAGGAATATTTTACCCTTATCCAAAAATATTCCCATTATCAGCCAACAGGTGGGATGATAAAATAAAATCAGATCAAAGGAAAGGGAGGAGAAAGAGCCGTGTCAGAATATGTTCTTGAGTTAAAAGGTATTACGAAGATATTCCCCGGTGTCAAAGCTCTGAATAATGTACAGTTCCAGCTCAAACCTGGCGAAGTTCACGCGCTGATGGGTGAGAATGGTGCTGGTAAATCTACGTTTATCAAGGTTATTACCGGAGTACATAAAGCAGAAGAAGGTGAGATGTTCTTAAACGGACAGAAGGTTGACTTCAAAGGTCCGAAGGATGCTCAGGAAGCAGGTATCGCAGCCGTATATCAGCATCCGACATCATACCCGCACCTTACAGTAGCTGAAAATATTTTTATGGGTCATGAGATCATCAAACATCATATGATCCAGTGGAAAGAAATGAACCAGGAGGCAAACAAGTATCTGAAAGAGCTGGATGCAGATTTCGATGCAACCGCTGAGATGGGTACCCTTTCTGTTGCGCAGCAGCAGATGGTTGAGATCGCCAAGGCACTTTCCACAAATGCGAAGATCATCATTCTGGATGAGCCTACAGCAGCACTTACCAGAAACGAATCCGAGAAGCTTTACACACTGGTTGACAAGCTGAAAGAGAATGGCGTTTCCATTATCTTTATTTCTCACCGTTTTGAGGATATGTACCGTCTGGCTTCCAGAGTTACCGTATTCCGTGATTCCCAGTATATCGGAACCTACGATGTAAACGGAATCACAAATGCAGATCTGATCAAGGCAATGGTTGGCCGTGAGATCAATGATCTGTTCCCGAAACCGGAAGTTGAGCTGGGAGATGAGATGCTTCGTATCGAACATCTTTCCAGAACAGGATTTTTCAAGGATGTGTCCTTCAATGTACGTGCAGGTGAGATCGTAGGTCTTACCGGTCTGGTTGGTGCAGGACGTACAGAGGTTGTGGAAGCTGTCTGCGGAATCACCCGTCCGGATGAAGGAAAAGTTTTCCTTGAAGGAAAAGAGGTTTACATCAAGACTCCTTCCGAGGCAATGGAAAAAGGTATCATCCTTCTTCCTGAGGACAGACAGAAGGAAGGCCTGATCATGAGCTGGGGACTTGGAAGAAACGTAACACTTCCGGTCATCAGTAAATATGCAAAATCCGGATTCAACGACGAGAAGACAGAAAGAGAAATTTCCAAGAAGCTTCTTGAGGAAGTAGATACCAAGGCAGTTGATATCTTCCAGCCGGCAAGCTCCCTGTCAGGTGGTAACCAGCAGAAGGTTGTAGTGGCCAAGGCACTTGCACAGGAAATGAAGGTTGTTATCATGGATGAGCCTACCAAGGGTGTTGACGTTGGTGCGAAAGCCGAGATCTATGCGATCATGGGAGATCTGGCAAAGAAAGGCTATGCGATCATCCTGATCTCCTCCGAGATGCCGGAGATCCTGGGTATGGCAGACCGTATCATCGTTATGTGTAACGGCCGTAAGACAGGTGAACTGAACAGAGGAGAGGCAACACAGGAGGGTATCCTTGAGCTGTCCATGGAAAAGAGCACTGGAAAGGGGACTAAATAATGGAAAAGAAATCTGTCATCAAGAAGATTACAGGCTCCCGAGAGGCTCTGCTGGCAATTATCGTAATCGTGCTGTTTGCAGTTGTCACAGCGATCAGCCCGTCATTCCTTACGCCGAAGTCACTCATGGAGATGCTGAAAAATAATGCAGTAACAATGGTAATGTCACTTGGTATGCTGTGTGTCATGCTGGTAGGCGGAATCGATATTTCCATCATGTCAACCCTGGCACTTTCCGGTATGTCCATTGGTATGCTCCTGAAATACGGACATATCACAAGTACATTACTTGCTTTCATCATTGCAATGGCAATCGGTATTGCCTGCGGACTTGTTGTAGGTCTTGTGATCTCAAGAGCAAACGTTCCGCCGATCATTGCAACCATGGGCTTTATGTACATCTACAGAGCAATGGGATATCTTGTTTCTCACGGTGGTGAGTGGGCAAGTGCCGCAGCTCTTGGTGATTTCAAAAATTTTGCAACATCCACATTTCTTGGAATTAACAAAGTAATCTGGATAATCATCATCTGTTATGTAGTATTCTTCTTCTTTATGAAATGGACAAGAACAGGACGAAGAATCTACGCAGTAGGAAGTAATGCAAGTGCAGCACAGGTTTCCGGTATCAATGCAAAGAATATCAACCTTCTTGTATATGTGATCATGGGATTCCTCGCAGGTCTTGGCGGAGCACTTCAGGTTTCTGTTTATGCTTCTGCAATGCCTGATATGCAGTACGGTGGTGAGATGGATGTCATCGCAGCCTGCGTTATCGGTGGTGTAAGCATGAGCGGTGGACGTGGAACAGTAGTAGGTGCATTCCTTGGTTCCATCATCCTTGCAACCATCGCAAAAGCTCTTCCACTTGTAGGTATCAGCTCCCTGTGGCAGAACATGATCAAGGGTGTTATCATCCTGGTAGTAGTTGTGATCAATGTTATCCTGCAGAGGATCGCAGACAAAAATGCATTAAAGGGAAGGGAGATGTAAATCATGGCTGGAAAATCTGGAAGAAGTATTAACAATGTGCCGGAAAATCCGATGAAACACATCATATTCAGTTGGGAAGGCATCCTGGTCATTCTCTTTATCCTGGTAAATATTTTCTGCGCATCATTTTCTGAATTTTATAATCTGAAGAGTGTTCTTCGTCAGATGCCGGTTTACCTTGCAGAGGTATTCATGATGTTCCCGATGGCGTACATCCTGGTATTAGGCGAGATCGATATTTCTGTTGGTGCGATCGTGTGTCTCTCCGCAACTTTAAGCTGCATGGTCTGCAACACAAACGCTCCATTCATTGTAGTAGTACTTACAGCACTGGTTGTTGGTGCCCTCTGCGGTGCGGTTAACGGATTTATCCTTACCCGTTTCAAGGAGCTTCCTCCAATGATCGTAACACTGGCAACACAGATCATCTTCCGTGGTATCGCTGAGGTAACACTTGGAGCCGGCGGAAGTATCGCGATCACAAACACAGATGGTTTCCGTGCCATTGGTGGAAAAGTCGGACAGGTTCCATACATTCTTTTCCTGGTACTGATCCTTGGTGTCCTCTTTGCAATCTTCCTTGGAAAGAGCACATTCGGACGTCGTACCTATGCGATCGGAACAAACCGTGTGGCAGCTTATTATGCTGGTGTTCATGTTGAAAAGATCCGTTTCATCATCTACACAGTTATGGGTCTTATGTCTGGACTTTGTGCACTGTTCCTAGTATCATCTTCTTATGGTGCCAATACAACAACCGGTAACGGATTCGAGATGGATGCCATCGCAATGGCAGTATTCGGAGGTATCTCCTCCACAGGTGGTAAAGGTAACCTGGCCGGTGGTATCATTTCCGCATTCATCATCGTATGCTTACGAGTTGGTCTTGGACAGAAGAACGTAAACGCACAGGTAATCCTTCTGATCATCGGTGTACTTCTGGTAGCAGCAGTAGCTCTTCCAAACATCATCGGCGATGTAAAAAAAGCAGTCGCAATGAAGAAAAACTAAATATCAATTTTGAAACCCATATGATTGTTAGCTGCCTCCATTGGTGTAGCGGGGCAGCAGCATATAAAAAATTATATTCTTATAGGGAGGAACAAAAATGAAAAAAAAGGTAATTAGCGCAATCCTTTGTGGAGCAATGGTTCTTGGTACAGTTTGCCCAGTTCTCGCAGCAGATGACAAAAAAGACGATACTAAGACAGAAGCAGCAGCTGGCGATTCCGCAAAAGACAAAAAGATCGCTCTGGTTGGTAAAGCAGCTGGTAACGCATTCTTCGAGATCGCAGCGAAATCTTTCCAGGAGACTGTAGAGGCTGAAGGCGGCGAAGTTCAGGTCGTTTATCCTGAGACAGCTACCGCTGATGCACAGATCAAAGTTCTTGACAACCTGATTTCTCAGGACTTCGATGCAATCTGTATCTCCGCGAACGATGTTAACGCTCTTCAGGCTAAACTTGAGGAAGCTATGGATGCAGGAATCAAAGTATCTTCCTTCGACTCCGCACCGAACAAAGACAGCCGTGAGATTTTCGTAAACCAGGCTGGTACAAAAGAAGTTGCTCAGGCACTTATGGATGCAGTTCTTGATATTTCCGGTGGTGAGGGACAGTTCGCAATCCTTTCCGCTACATCTCAGTCCGCTAACCAGAATGCATGGATCGACGCAATGAAGACCATCATGGAAGGCGATGACAAATACAGCAAACTTGAGCTTGTAGACGTTGTATACGGCGATGATGAGCCACAGAAATCTACAGACCAGACAGCAGCTCTTCTTCAGAACTACAAAGATCTGAAAGTTATCTGCGCACCGACAACTGTTGGTATCGCAGCAGCTGCTAAATATCTTCAGGATAACGGATCTGAGTGCAAACTGACAGGTCTTGGACTTCCGTCTGAGATGCAGGAGTACACAGGTGATGATGCAGATCATTCCTGCCCATACTTCTATCTGTGGGATATGCAGGGCCTTGGAAAACTCAGCGCTTACACAACAATCGCTCTAATCAACGGTGACATCACAGGTGCCAAAGATGACAAGTTCACAGCTGGCGACCTTGGTGACTACACAATCACAGACGCTGATGACGGCGGTACAGAAGTTGTACTTGGCGCACCTCTGAAATTCGATACAAGCAACATCGAAGAGATGGCCAAACTGTACTAATCATATGATAAATCCTTTGGAAAGGGCGGAGTCTTTGGACTCTGCCTTTTTCTTTTGTGCAGCCGGAAAAGGATCATTGGGTGATTTCAGTTGTACTCCCGTGAAGGTAGTGCTAAAATGAGAGCAACAGGATAATGACAGACAAAGGAGCAGGATACATGCAGCAGGCTTTACTGGATCAGCTGAGAAAAATAACCGAAGAAGAACGTAAGATCCTGGACGGAGAAGCAGAGGTAGACAAAGATCTCTACACTTCCGGCCGGGATTTCACTGTGGACAGCCGTAAGATGCTGAAAGAAGGCAGGCTGATCGCTGTGCGTACACACACACGTTTTGTGTATTTTCCGGCACACCGGCATAATTTTGTAGAGGTGCTGTATGTGTGTGAGGGATCACTCACCAATATCATCGATGGAAAAAAAGTCGTGGTGAATAAAGGCGAGCTGCTTTTTCTTAACCAGTTTACAAAGCATGAGATCCTGAAAGCGGGACAGAATGACATTGCCATCAATTTCATGGTGCTGCCGGAGTTTTTTGATGTGGCTTATTCCATGACTGGCAATGACAATATGCTGGCGGATTTTCTGGTAAATGTTCTGCGTCAGGATGAGGAACGTGGCGAATATCTTCACTTTAAGGTTGCAGAGGTCCTGCAGATCCAGAATCTTCTGGAAAATATCATCTATTCTCTGGTAAACGGCGAAGAAAACCGGGAACGGATCAACCAGACCACAATGGGCCTGATCTTTATGTATCTGGTAGAATCCGTACAGTATGTGGAGATGCGCCTTCCCAATCAGTACGAAAATATGATCTCCATGACAACCCTGGATTATATTGAGCAGAAGTACCGGACAGCTACTCTGACAGAGCTGTGCACCAGGCTTCATCTGCCCATGCATGTACTAAGCAAGATGATCAAGAAAAGCACAGGATTTAACTTCAAGGAACTTCTTCAGAGAAAACGCCTGAACAAGGCTGTGGAGCTGATGTGTGAGACGGATCTTCCGATCAGTGATATTATTGCTGCTGTGGGATATGAGAATAACAGTTATTTTCACAGAGTATTTAAGGAACATTACCATATGACACCCAGGGTATTCCGTGTGAAGAACAGTGAAAAAGAACAGGTGAGGTTGTAGATTCCATATTATAAAAAATGCCATACCATAACCAGTGTGTTGAACAGAGCTGGAATATGGTGTGGCATTTTGTGTTCGCGGGCGATGCGCAGGCAGGATCAGATATCGTGAAACTGTCCGATCTTATCTTTGATCCGCTGCATTTCATTATCCATATCAATGACAGCGCGGGCGCAGTTTAGAAGCTCAGTGCTGACTTCCTCGTAACCATCCATTTCTTCGATATTCTGCTTATATCTGAGCTGATGTTCCAGGGTAGCCCAGAAATCCATACCATTGGTACGAATCTGGATCTCCGCACGCATGGGTGTTTTTCCCTTGGAGAAGAACACAGGAATTTCCACGATCATGTGGTAGCTGCGGTAACCGTTTGGTTTGGGATTTTTGATATAGTCTTTTACTTTGATGACGGTGATGTCGTCCTGTTTGGCAATGAGATCCGCAATGGTGTAGATATCATCAATAAAAGCACAGACAACACGGATACCGGCTACGTCATTGAGCTGGTTCTGGATATTCTCGGCAGTGAAGTCGTAACCCAGTTTTTTCAGTTTCTTGTAGATACTTTCCGGTTTTTTGATTCTGGTCTTGATAAAAGAGATTGGGTTACGTTTATATTCTACGGAAAATTCATCATTGAGAACTTCCAGTTTGGTACGTACCTCACGGACAGTACAGCGGTACATCATCATCAGATCATTAAATCTTGCGGAATTTTTGATAAAAACCTGTGGATCTGGGGTATCCAGCCAGGTGTTTGCATTTTTTTCAGCCATGGTATTTTCTGGTAAAACTCCCTTCGTAAGTAGGTTTTGTGATAATCACACTGTCACAATTATAGAATAAAATGACGATTTTTTCAACTTTTGTATTGACATATTAAAAATCCTGTGCTATTTTATATGAAAAGTTTAATCAAGTAAACCACTAAACCGTTGAAGCGGAGATAAAGGTATTCATGCGCGCACAGAGAGTCCGGGAGGGTGAGAGCCGGGCCGAGAAGCAGTTTACTAAATGGACCGCGGAGGGCACAGGGAAAGGTATTATGGATACCGAGTATTCTGTGACGTGAAGGCATACGTCAGTTGCCGGGAATATGCAGGTATTCCGCTAAGTGCACGGGTCGAACCGTGAATCAGGGTGGCACCGCGGGTGATTTTGAATTTGACGCTCGTCCCTGGCAGAACCAGATTCTGCCGGAGACGGGCGTTTTTTGAATTCCAATTTCGAAGAAATTGGAATTCATGAGCAAGTAGCGGATGCGGATTGTGAATGTCCTTGCTTTTTAATTTCGAAGAAATTGGAATCCATGAACAAGTAGCGAATGCGGATTGCGAATGTCCAGTACCGTACCGTCTCCTCCGGCAAAAGAATGAAAAGAACTCAGGAGGGCCTGTATATGTATCCAACATTAGAAAAAATCAAGAATATTGCACAGTCAGGCGAATACCGGCGCATCCCCGTATGCAGGGAGTTGTATTCCGACCGTTATACACCTGTAGAAGTCATGAGAACCTTACGCACAGCCAGCAGACACTGCTATCTTCTGGAAAGTGCCAGCCAGACAGAGGTATGGGGCCGCTATTCCTTCCTGGGATATGAGCCATCCATGGAGATCACCTGTACAGACGGAACTCTTCAGATCCGGAAGATCCACGAGGACGGAAGCGAAGAAAAAACCGTACAGCAGGTGAAACATCCGGGAGATGCTATCCGCCAGATCCTGAAAGAATACAAAAGCCCGGTGCTGGAAAATATGCCTACATTTACCGGTGGCCTGGTAGGATATTTTTCCTACGATTATATCAAATACAGTGAGCCAAAACTGGAGCTTACCGACAAGACAGTACAGGATTTCCGCGATATGGATCTGATGCTTTTTGACCAGGTAATTGCCTTTGATCATTACAGACAGAAGGTACTGCTGATCACCGGTGTGATGACTGATGACCTGGAAAACTCCTACAGGAAAGCCGAAGAGAAGTTAAAAGAGATGGCAGATCTGATCCGAAACGGAAAACAAAAGGAATTCCCGTCGCTGAAACTGAAATCCTCCATTGAACCACAGTTCCCCAAAGAAAAATACTGTGAGATGGTAGAAAACGCCAAACATTACATTCACGGAGGAGATATCTTCCAGGTGGTTCTTTCCAATCCCATGAGGGCAAAAGCGGAAGGAAGCCTGTTTGATACCTACCGGGTCCTTCGTGCTACGAATCCTTCTCCGTATATGTTTTATTTTTCCAGCGATGATATTGAGATCGCTGGAGCTTCGCCGGAAACTCTGGCCAAGCTTACCGGAACGGAATTAAGCACCTTCCCGTTGGCAGGAACCAGACCGAGAGGCAAGACAAAAGAAGAAGATCTGGAGCTGGAAAGAGGACTTCTCGCCGATGAAAAAGAACGTGCCGAGCACAACATGCTTGTGGATCTTGGACGAAACGATATCGGAAAGATCAGTAAGATCGGTACTGTAAAAGTAGAAAAATATATGTGCATCGAGCGTTTTTCCCATGTGATGCATATCGGTTCCACAGTTACCGGCCAGATCCGGGATGACAAGGATGCAGTGGATGCAGTAGATGCCATCCTTCCGGCAGGAACTCTTTCCGGAGCACCGAAGTTCCGTGCCTGCCAGATCATCCAGGAGCTGGAACAGAGCAAACGTGGTATTTACGGCGGTGCCATCGGATATCTGGATTTCGCCGGAAACCTGGACACCTGCATTGCCATCCGCCTGGTTTATAAAAAGAAAGGCGAGATCTGCATCCGGTCCGGAGCCGGGATCGTGGCAGACAGTGTTCCGGAAAATGAATTCCAGGAATGCTGCAACAAAGCAAGGGCCGTTGTACAGGCAATCGAAACAGCACAGGAGGGACTGGAATGATAGTACTGATCGATAATTATGATAGCTTTTCCTATAATGTTTACCAGCTGATCGGTTCTGTGGAGCCGGATATCAGGGTCGTACGAAATGACGAAGTAACCATACAGGAGCTGGAGGATATGAAACCGGAAGCCCTGATCCTTTCTCCGGGCCCGGGGCGTCCGGAAGATGCGGGAATCTGCATTGAATCCATAAAATATTTCAAAGACAGGCTGCCGATCCTGGGTATCTGCCTTGGGCATCAGTCCATCTGTGAAGCATTTGGAGGTACCGTCTCCTATGCAAAAGAGCTGATGCACGGCAAGCAGAAGGAAATCCATAAAGTTGGTGAGAGTCAGATATTTGAGGGATTGCCGGATACTTTCCTGGCAGCCAGATATCATTCACTGGCAGCGCTCCGGGATACGTTACCCGAAGAACTGGTCGTTACCGCAGAATCTGAGGACGGAGAGGTGATGGCACTGGAACATAAAAAATATCCGATCTTCGGATTACAGTTCCATCCGGAATCGGTTATGACACCAGATGGAAAAACGATGATCGAAAACTTTATGAAAGTTGTAAGGGAAAAGTAAAATTGAACAGAAACTGTCCCGGATAACGGACAGTACGGAAGTTGTAAGACAGAGAATGGTAATCCATAAAAGATAGGATCGTTACAGAACAGGAGGGAACAAGAATGATCAGAGAAGCAATCATCAAACTTTCAAAAAAAGAAGATCTTACATATGACGAAGCAGAATCCGTAATGAATGAGATCATGGATGGAGCGGCAACACCGGTACAGATGGCATCCTACCTGACCGCACTTTCCATGAAAGGCGAAACCATTGATGAGATCACAGCATCTGCAGCAGGTATGCGTGCACACTGCATCAAACTTCTTCACGATATGGATGTCCTGGAGATTGTAGGAACCGGCGGTGACGGAGCAAACTCCTTCAACATTTCCACAACTTCTTCTCTTGTGATCGCGGCAGGAGGCGTTCCGGTTGCAAAACACGGAAACCGTGCAGCATCCTCCAAGAGCGGAGCCGCAGATGTTCTGGAAGCTCTTGGCGTAAAGATTACCATTCCGCCAGAAAAAAGTGCCGAAATCCTGAAAAAGATCAATATTTGTTTCCTGTTCGCACAGAATTATCACATTGCCATGAAATATGTGGCACCGATCCGAAAAGAGCTGGGAATCCGTACAGTATTTAATATCCTCGGACCATTAAGCAACCCGGCAGGTGCAAACATGGAGCTGATGGGAGTCTTCGATCAGTCACTGGTAGAGCCTCTGGCGCAGGTTATGATGAAACTTGGCGTGAACCGCGGAATGGTTGTTTTCGGACAGGACAAGCTGGATGAGATCTCCATGAGTGCACCGACTTCTGTATGCGAGATCAAGGATGGATGGTTCCAGTCCTACGAGATCACACCGGAGCAGTTCGGTTACACTCGCTGCAGCAAAGAGGAACTTGCAGGTGGCACACCGGCAGAAAATGCAGAGATCACAAAAGCCATTGTAAACGGAACCGAAAAAGGCCCGAAGCGTCAGGCTGTATGCATGAACGCAGGTGCCGCACTTTATATCGCAGGAAAAGCAGAGAGCCTGGAAGCCGGCGTGAAGATGGCAGAAAATCTGATCGACAGCGGAGCCGCCGCAGCGAAGCTTGAGGAATTTATCAGATTAAGCAATGAAATTTGAGGATAATGGCGGGAGGAGAGGAATCGGCAACCCCATTAATTGAAATATTAAGTTGTCAGACTCCTTGAAATTGCCGAATGAGAGTTGAAATATCGAGGAGACAAACAAAGAATGAGTGAAAAAAACATTCTGGAAGAAATCGCAGAAAAGACAAGAGAACGTATCCAGAAGGAAAAACTTCAGCTTCCTCTGGAACAGCTGAAAGCTCTGGCAGAAAAAGCACCACAGCAGCCTTCCTTTCTGGAAGCCCTGAAAAAACCGGGCATGTCTTACATCTGTGAAGTAAAAAAAGCATCCCCTTCCAAGGGGCTGATCGCACCGGATTTTCCATATGTGGAAATTGCGAAAGAATACGAGGCAGCAGGTGCATCCGCAATCTCCTGCCTTACAGAGCCTTTTTATTTCATGGGAAGTGATACTTATCTTCGTGAGATCACGGAAACGGTGGCTATCCCGGTCCTCCGGAAAGACTTTACGGTGGATAAGTACATGATCTATCAGGCAAAAGCATTTGGCGCATCGGCAGTGCTTCTGATCTGCACCATTCTGGATGATCAGGAACTCCTGGAATACAGAGAGCTGGCAGAATCTCTGGGAATGGATGCACTGGTGGAAGCCCACGATGAGGAAGAAGTGGCAAGAGCACTGAAAGCAGGAGCGAAGATCGTCGGTGTAAATAACCGTGATCTGAAAACCTTCAAAGTTGATATGAATAACAGCATCCGTCTTCGAAACCTGGCACCGTACAATGTGGTATTTGTTTCCGAGAGTGGCATCAAAAATGCCGGAGACATTGCCATCCTGGAAAGAAACCGGGTAGGCGCCGTTCTGATCGGTGAAACCCTGATGAGAAGCCCGGACAAAAAAGCGGCGTTGGAAGAGTTAAATGGCGGAGCACTGAGATGAAAACAGAACAGAACAACACCATACGACAGGAAAGAGGCTGTGCGGATCGGAAACAGCAGGAGAAGCCGGTCAGAACCAGGATCAAGATCTGCGGCCTTACCCGCCTGGAGGACATTCAGGCAGTTAATGAAGCAAAACCAGATTTCTGTGGATTCATTGTAGAATTTCCAAAAAGCAGAAGAAACGTCACAGGAGCTCAGTTACGAACTCTCCGGGAAAAGCTGGATGAGAGTATTTTGCCGGTAGGCGTATTCGTCAATGCACCGGTGGAACTTCCCGCACAGCTTTTAAACGAAGGAACCATTTCCCTGGCACAGCTTCACGGACAGGAAAACGAAGATTATATCAGACAGCTTAAGATTATGACAGACCAGCTTCTGATAAAAGCTTTTTCCATAAAAACAGAAGAAGATGTAAAGCGGGCGATCCGTTCGGAAGCAGATTACATTCTTCTGGATCAGGGAGCCGGGGGCACCGGTGAGACCTTTGACTGGAGCCTGGTACCGTCCATAAAACGTCCCTGGTTTCTGGCCGGAGGCCTTGGGTGTGATAATTTGGAAACAGCCATAAAAATGCTTCATCCCTGGGCTGTGGACTTAAGCAGCAGTGTAGAAACCGATGGGCACAAAGACCCGGATAAAATAGTGAAAGCGGTACAGACCGTGAGGAACATAAAGGAGGATTTTTAACATGTCAAAAGGAAGATTCGGCATCCATGGCGGACAGTACATCCCGGAAACACTGATGAACGCCGTTCTGGAGCTTGAGGAAGCGTACAACCATTACAAAAACGACCCGGAATTCAACCGCGAGCTCACAGAGCTTCTCAATGAATACGCAGGAAGACCTTCCCGTCTTTACTATGCGGCACACATGACCGAAGATCTGGGCGGAGCCAAAATCTATCTGAAACGTGAGGATCTGAACCACACAGGTGCACACAAGATCAATAATGTATTAGGTCAGGTGCTTCTGGCAAAAAAAATGGGAAAGACCCGTGTCATTGCAGAGACCGGTGCAGGTCAGCACGGCGTGGCAACTGCAACCGCAGCAGCGCTGATGGGCATGGAATGTGAAGTCTTCATGGGAAAAGAGGATACCGAGCGTCAGGCCCTGAATGTATACAAAATGCGTCTCCTCGGAGCGAAAGTCCATGCAGTCACAAGCGGAACCGCAACTTTAAAAGATGCCGTTTCCGAGACTATGCGTGAGTGGACAAACCGTATCGCAGACACCCACTATGTACTGGGATCTGTTATGGGACCCCACCCGTTCCCGACTATTGTCCGTGATTTCCAGGCAGTTATTTCCAAGGAGATCAAAGAGCAGATGCTGGAAAAAGAGGGCAGACTTCCGGATGTTGTCCTGGCCTGCGTAGGCGGCGGCTCCAATGCCATCGGAACTTTTTATAATTTTATTGATGACAAAGATGTCCGTCTGATCGGATGTGAGGCAGCAGGCCGCGGTGTGAATACTGCAGAGACTGCAGCAACCATCGCAACCGGCCGTCTGGGAATCTTCCATGGTATGAAATCCTATTTCTGCCAGGATGAGTACGGACAGATCGCACCGGTATACTCCATCTCCGCAGGTCTGGATTACCCGGGCGTAGGACCGGAGCATGCACACCTTTATGACATCGGAAGAGCAGAATATGTGCCGGTAACCGATGATGAGGCAGTAGATGCATTTGAGTATCTTTCCAGAACAGAAGGAATTATTCCGGCAATTGAAAGTGCTCATGCAGTAGCCTATGCGAAAAAGATCGCACCAACACTTGGAAAAGACAAGATCATGGTAGTTACCATTTCAGGACGTGGAGATAAAGACTGTGCGGCAATCGCCCGCTACAGAGGGGAGGATATTCATGAATAAGAGAATTACAGAAGCTTTTGCAAACGGAAAGGCATTTATTCCTTTTGTAACCTGCGGAGATCCGTCACTGGAGGTTACCGAGCAGCTGGTATATGCAATGGAAGAAGCAGGCGCAGACCTGATTGAGCTTGGAATTCCGTTTTCAGACCCTACCGCAGAGGGACCGGTGATCCAGGAAGCCAATGTCCGGGCACTGTCCGGCGGAGTCACTACAGATAAAATTTTTGCAATGGTAGAAAAAATCCGTAAAAATACAAAAATTCCCATGGTGTTTATGACCTATGCCAACGTAGTATTTTCTTATGGAACGGAACGCTTTATCAAAAAAGCAGCAGAGATTGGAATGGACGGGCTGATCCTTCCTGATGTTCCGTTCGAAGAAAAAGAAGAGTTCGACGCTGTTTGCAAACAGTACGGCCTGGATCTGCTCTCCCTGATCGCGCCGACCTCCCATGAACGAATTGCCATGATCGCCAAAGAGGCAGAAGGTTTTGTGTACTGCGTATCTTCGCTTGGAGTTACAGGAATGCGAACCAACATCACAACCGACATCGGGGCCATGGTAAAACTGGTAAAATCCCAGAAAGACATTCCATGTGCAGTAGGATTCGGAATTTCCACTCCGGAGCAGGCAAAAAAAATGGCCGATCAGTCCGATGGTGCTATTGTTGGATCAGCTATTGTGAAGCTCTGCGGAGCCTACGGCAAAGACAGCGTGCCGAAGGTGAAGGCGTATGTGAAAGAGATGAAGGATGCAATAAGATAATTTATCTGTTATGGATATTTATATAGTTGAAGAAAAATCTGTTTTACTGAGAGATCATGTAGAACAGATTTTTTTGTTAGATAAAAAATGCATGGATGGGAAAATATAACAATAAACTTGTGAAAAACAGAGAATAATAGTACAATTTATACAAAATATTTATAAAGGGCAGCGAATACAGAGGTGTTATATTCACTGCCCGATTATGTAAAACGGGGGATTTGTACATATGAAAAAAGAAGAAACAGGGCTGAATCTGCGGTTTGGGATCATCTGCAGCCTTTACTGGATCTTATGGGCGGCGTCTACGGTATTTCTGGTACCGATCTTAAGACAGAAGGGAATGGGAGACGGACAGATCGGATTTCTGCTTTCGGTCCGTTCCCTGGCGGCCATTGGCTTTTCACAGGTGATCGCTTCTTTTCTGGACCGGCATTCTTTTTGTTTCCTCATATATTACTTTGCTTCCAATTGCCGGATCATACGGTTAATGATCGCAGCAGATTCTTCCGGTGTGTAATAAACATCCGGGTCCATATTTGTCAGGAAATCCTGAAAAATCTGAAGGATAAACGGTTCAGTGATCGCAAAGCACATATGCTCTCCGGCATTTGTCTGATAGGTAAGGGAACACGTATTTCCACAAAGAGCCATTCGAAGATTTTCAGACAGATGATTCAAAGGTTTTTTCAGGATCCGATAAGCACCCTTCTGACAGCACTGAGCGATTTCATGAAGGATACGGATACGCTGTTTCACAGTCAGAGGATGGTAAAACGTGGATGGGATTTCTTCGAATAATCCATCCTGCAGAAAGCGTGTCATACCATATTCTGTAAAGTA
Source organism: Blautia sp. MSK.20.85 (assembly GCF_013317245.1). Taxonomy (NCBI): domain Bacteria; kingdom Bacillati; phylum Bacillota; class Clostridia; order Lachnospirales; family Lachnospiraceae; genus Blautia; species Blautia sp. MSK.20.85. Next base: position 23,300 of record NZ_JAAIUN010000001.1, on the reverse strand, counting down.
TATGATGAATTTTTCATCTTTGATCCGCTGCATATTATCGATAAATAAAGCATCTGCCATAGAGATAACAGCATCTGCTCCGGGAATATTGTAATTAAAAATCTCTTTCAGCAGATCTCTTCGCAGAAATGGTAAAATACATGCTTCAGGCTGGATAAAGATTGTCACATCGGCAGAAGCCCTTGTGTTTGCAACAAACTGAAAAAGGGACGGCAGATCATCTGCGACAATAGGAAATGTCTGGAATACAGGCTGGCAGAGATCCTGATGGGAGCGGAAAAGATTCCACAACGCCTGTAAAATTTTCGAATCCTGATATAAGATCCCCATCTGGTAATCGGAAGAACATGTGATTGCATATAAAAATAATATATTAATATTTTCTAAAGAGAAAGAGTGTGAGGTGGAAAAATGACGATTAGAGTTAGCAGATATAATATGGATGATCTTATAGCTTTATTTCCAGTTTTATTTGGAATATTAATAGCTATGGCAATTTTGGCATGGGTAGCGGTTCATTTTGTGAAAAGAATGGATAATAATAAACCTTTAATTACAAGAAGAGTTAAAATTTTGGAAAAAATATACAGCCTTGGAGAGATTGAATGGTATGTTGTTGAATTTGAAAATGGAGAACGTTTAAAACTTAGAAATCTTAATGCACATAAGATGATTCTCTCAGCTGGCGATGTTGGTATCCTCAGATATAAAGGAATGACTATTGAAGCATTTCAAAGAGAAGGAATGAGAAATAAAACAGAAATGGGACGGTGTTTTCTGGTGCTCAAGCCATATTTCTCCGTCCCATTGGCTATTTTAAAGGAAATAAAAGGAGAGAGCAAAATGAGTAAGAAAGTAGTAAGAATATTAACTATGTTGGGAGTGATTTTTTTCCTTTTTATGGGTAAAGCATATGATTATGGTGCAGAGTCTCAGCACGGAGTACCGTATTCAACGGGCTATGTTGTAGATGGAAAATATAATTCTATACATAGTGGAGTATTAGGAGGAAATCAAAAAAGAGAGAATGATTTCAGCAGAGGAGCTACTATTTTTTATGGCCTTGGAGGAGTATGTGGTGTTATTTTTGCTGGAACATTTTTAGGACGCAGAAAAAGATAAGAGACTGTGAACAATAAAAATGATATAGACGATTGATGCTAAAAATCAGTTATTGTATTGATGGATATTTATGGAGAAAGGTGAGAAAGAAAATGCACAAGAAAAAATATTGTTTTATAATAATAACTTTAATTTGCTCTGCATTTATGATAACGGGATGCTCAAATAATAGAAATGTGAAGAATGGAGAAAGAGAGGAAGAGACAGCAACAGAGAGCAGTTCGAGTGAGAATACTGTAACTAATACAGAAAATAATACAGAAAACGTAGCGGAGACATCTTTTAATGTCAGGATAAATTACAGATTTAATGAAGGTGTGGAATGGATACAGGGAGATGCAGATGACTTGGGTTCGGGTTATGCATGTATTGACAAGGAAGGTAATGCTCTCTTTTTTGTGAATGAATCTGAGATATCAAATATTTCACCTTTTTCAAATGGATATTCTTTTATAGAAACAGAAAATGCTGTTTATCAGATTGATTTAAATGGAAACATAATAAATAAATATGATATATCTGATAATATTAAAGCGAAAGCATATGATGGAGGACAAATTTGGATAGAAGAATATAATTCGAATTTTGACAGTGCAGGATATGTATATAAATTATATGATGAAAGTGGAAATGAAATTACAGAATTTTCCATAGAAGGTACAGACCCTGTTAACGAAATTACATATTGCGGAAAAGGTGTATGGAGTTATGGAAATCTGAACAATGATGGAAACTGGGTTCGAATGTATTATTGTACACAGGGCAACAAATGGGTAGAGAAAACTACTTCATCGGATGATAATGTTTACTTTTATGAAGATACAGCGGTTTTGGGATTTGATTATGAAGATCCGAATGTTACAGGTTATAGATCGAAGATGATTTTAATGGATATAATGGGAAATTTGAATGAAATAGCTATAACCGGAGATTTAGGATGGAACTGGGGAAGTGATAATTATATAAATGAGGGATATTGTATATTGGAGGACTATGGAGATCACTTGGTTTCTTATAATGTTTCGTCAGGTGAATTTAAAGTAATGGATAATGAATATGCTGAAAAAATCAGAATGGCTGCTTTACCGGACAATTTGGTATTTGAAGATGGCTGCGTTGCACTTCCTTTAAGAGGAAATGATGAAAAAGATTATGTAGCGCTTTTTGACACATCGTGGAATATTATAGGAGAACCAATTCAAGGTACCAGATATGATTTTTCGGAAGGAAAATTAATAGTTGAACAGAATATCTCATCAGAAAATCAGGAAGGAACACATCTGGAAACTATAGTTTATAATACCAGGGAAGAAAAGATATTCAGCGCATTTGAAAAAGGTTATGCAACTATTACTTTTTATAAAGATGGAGTTGCTTATATTTTGGATGAAACTGCCGGGGCATTGATGAGAACTGCGGCAGGCAGACTTCAAACAGCGAGAGAGTTTTCTGATATCCCGCTGGATCGTAGTTGGAAATGTGTTAATGAAAATGGTGACTATCTTTTTGATACAATTAACATGGGGAATATAAAAACAATTGAATTAATCTAAACATTACGGGTCAGTTATATTTTTTTCTAATCAAAACACAAAAAAAGTAAAACCCGGCTGGTTCCTCTCATCTGGTAATCTATAGTCACTTCAAAAAAATACCAACAGGTGGGAGGAAAAAAATATGAAGAAAACACAGATTTTTGCAGGGATTTTATGTTTGGGTATTACAGCGACACTGATGACAGGATGTGGAAAAAGCGGGACTGTTGTTTCAGATAAGGAAGATGACTGCATAGTTGTTGAACTTCCGGATGATTACGGAGTCAGAGATATTTTTAACATCGTGTCCAGCACGGAGATTTCTGTGAGCGCGATCAGTGATCCGACGGTGGCACAGTTTTATATGATCGGAAAACTGGAAGATGGGGGTAGTGTAGTATGGAGGTCTAAGGAAGAACAGACTTTTGTGTATACGGAAAAAGAAGTGAAAGGTGTGGAAGTCAGCCATTATGGAAATGAGCTGAGAGATAAAACTCCGATATCTCTTGAGGAATTTGATGAGATATGTGAGAGTAAAGAAGGATGAAGATCAAAAAAAGTAAAACCCGGTTCATTTCTCTCAGCGGTTAATCTGTAGTTACTTCAGAAAAATACTAAAAGGTGGGAGAAAAAAAGAGGACGATGCAGATATCATCGTCCTCTGTCTGTATCTACCGCATAAACATCCTCACCATCTTCTCATAAACCTTCCGATACTTCTGATACCGCATAGGAAGATCAATCCAGGTTTTCTTATCCACGATGCTCTTATAGTGCGAAAATGTCCGGAAGCCGTCGATGCCGTGGTAGGAGCCCATGCCGCTTTCACCGAAGCCGCCGAATCCCATATTGCTGGTTGCCAGATGGATGAGGACATCGTTGATACAGCCGCCGCCGAAACCGCAGCGGGAAGTTACTTCCCGGGAGGCTTTTTCGTTGCTGGTGAAGAGGTAGAGGGCCAGTGGATGAGCCATAGAGTTGATCTTTGCTACCGCGCTTCCCAGAGATTCGTAGGTGAGGACCGGAAGTACCGGTCCAAAGATCTCCTGCTGCATGACCGGATCGTCGAAAGTTACGTTATCAAGGATCGTTGGTTCGATCTGAAGTGTTTCACGGCTGGAACCGCCACCGCAGACGGTTTTGGCAGGATCGATCAGGCCGTTGATACGGTCGAAATGTTTTTCGTTGATGATCTTCCCGTAATCCCGGTTTTTCAGAGGTTCTTTGCCGTACTGGCGGCTGATCTGGCGGCGAAGTTCTGCAACCAGTGCGTCTTTGATCTCCGGGTCGCAGTAAATATAGTCCGGAGCCACGCAGGTCTGGCCGCAGTTTAAAAATTTGCCGAATACGATACGTTTGGCTGCAAGGCGGAGATTAGCAGTTTTATCCACGATGCAGGGACTTTTTCCTCCAAGTTCCAGTGTGACCGGGGTGAGATATTCGGAGGCTTTTTTCATGACTTCTTTTCCTACAGCCTGGCTTCCGGTGAAAAAGATGTAGTCAAAGTGCAGGCTGAGAAGGTGGGTATTTTCCGCGCGGCCGCCTGTAACAACGGATACATATCTGGGATCAAAACACTCATGGATCAGAAGGCGGATCACTTCGCTGGTTGCCGGAGAGTAGGCGCTTGGTTTCAGGATGGCGGTGTTTCCGGCTGCAATGGCATCGACCAGCGGTTCAATGGTGAGAAGGAACGGATAGTTCCATGGACTCATAATGAGAACGACGCCATAGGGAGATGGTTTGCGGAAACTGCGGGAGTGGAACTGTGCCAGCGGAGTTGGTACGGTTTCTTCTTTTGCGTAAGAGCGGATATTTTTCAACATATGTGTGATCTCGGAGAGCACCAGTCCGGTTTCACACATATAGCTCTCGAAATTGCTTTTTCCCAGGTCTTTTCGGAGAGCAGCATGGATCTGTGCTTCGTGTTTTCGGATGGAGGCACGGAGGCGTTTCAGGGCGCTGATACGGAAATCGAGATTTAAAGTTGCGCCGGAGTAGAAATACTGGCGCTGTTTTTCCAGAAGCTGGGTGATCTGTTCTTTTTCCATGGAATTTATGGTCCTTTCTGAAAAATCCTGCTTTGCCAAATATCAGAAGTTGTCTGAAAAGGATATATCTCGGAATATAAAATAAGGCATAAGCAGTGGTAGTGTTGTGAATGATATAGACGACGGATGGCGGATGAAAATACTCAGCAGCTGCCAGCCGGTGGCATCAGTCTGTAATACAGGGTTTCCAGTTCGCTGGCATCCATCAGCACAGGAACCGGATACAGAGGATTGGCTTCTTTGTCGGCATAATGGGCAAGTTCAGGGATGTCGGTTTCCTGGATTTCCGGAATATAGTCTCCGATGCCAAAACGCTTTTTCATATCTTTGACGGCATCAATGAACATACGGGAGGCAGTTTTATCGTCTTCATTTTTGTCACAGAGACCGGCAGCTACGGCCAGATTGCGGAGTTTATGGGTAATGCTGTCCCCATAAGTTTCCAGCACCATAGGCAGGATCACGGCATTGGCAAGTCCGTGAGGCACGTTATATTTTCCGCCGAGGGAATGGGCAACTGCGTGAACGTATCCGACATAGGATTTGGTGAAAGCACAGCCTGCAAAATAGGAAGCGCGGAGCATGTTCCGTCTTGCTTCAATATTCTGTCCGTCTGTGTAGGCGGTATCCAGATTTTCAAAGATCAGCCGGACTGCATCCAGAGCGTTTTTACGGGTGCCGGGGGTGGTAGAGTTTCCGATATAAGCTTCTACCGCATGAGTGAGAGCGTCCATTCCGGTAGTGGCGGTGATAAACGGCGGAAGGCTTAAGGTAACCTTCGGGTCAAGAACTGCGTACCGTGGGATCAGCGGAAAATCGTTGATGGCGTATTTATGGCGGGTCTTTGCATCGGTGATCACGGCTGCAAGTGTGGTCTCACTTCCGGTTCCTGCAGTTGTGGGGATGGCGATGAGAAGAGGAAGCTTTTTGTGGACCTTCAGGATTCCCTTCATCTGTGCCAGAGACTGGTGCGGTTTGGCAATGCGGGCTGCGGTAGCTTTTGCACAGTCCATGCTGGAACCGCCGCCAAAGCCGATGATCGCCTGGCAGTCGTTGTCCAGATACATATGAAGAGCCTCGTCCACATTGACGGTCGTGGGATTTGCTACGGTTTTGTCATAGATCTGGTAGGAAATGCAGTTTCGTTTCAGAGTCTGCTCCAGGCGTTCTGTAAGGCCAAGGCTTCGGATACCTGTGTCTGTGATGATCAGTACGTTGTTATAACCTCTTTTTTCCAGAACTTCCGGGATACCTCTGACGCTTCCGATGATCTTCGGATTGCGGTAAGGAAGTACGGGAAGTGCAAATTTAAAGATGTTCTGGAAAATACGGCAGTAAGCTTTTTTTAATGGATTCATGGCAGTTTTCATTCCTTTTAAAATCAAATTGTTTTATTCTAAACATTATATATAGCAGTTGGGATGGGAAAAGTCAAGATTCCGGTTTGTGGAAGTGGATTTTTGGCAGTCATAAAAAATAAAACAGGAAAATATAATATTGTCATGGCTGAAAATATCCGTTAGACTAAAAGCAGCCAAACAGAATTTAACCAAATAGCGAAGCGGATTGCGAATATCCGCTTGACTCACGGAGGAAATCATGCCAGGAACAGACATATCCGAAAAAAATCCGCTTCACGTATCCGAAGTGGATGATAATTTAAAAGAATTAAGTCCTCACGGTTCCTTTGAGCTGCCGGTGGAAACGTACACGGGAAACTGTGAGATCTTTCATGCACTGTATGATCACTGGCACAGTGAAATGGAGATCATGTATATTGAGAAAGGCAGCGGTTTTGCCAGACTGAACCGGGAGAGTATCCGACTGAAAAAAGGGGATATTCTGATCGTAAACTGCGGGGTTCTTCACAGTATGCGGACAGATTTAAACAATCCTCTCTATTATAAAAGTGTGGTGTTTGGACTTGGATTTCTGGCCGGGCAGCCGGGAGATATCTGCCAGGAATGTGTGGTATCCCCTCTGATGGAAAACAGGGCAGAATTCTGCCATCATATAGAAGAAGGAGATTCCGGGTATGAGAAGCTTAAGGAAATTTTTTTGGAGATCCATACCTGTCATACAGAGAAGAAACCATATTTTTATGTGAAGCTGAAAATGCTGTTCTTTGATTTCTTTTATGAAATGCTGACCAGGCATTATATTATTCCGGTAAGTACAGAGCAGAATAAAAGCCTTGCGGCAGTGAAGGAAGTTCTGGATCATATCAGCCTTCACTATCAGGAAAATCTTACAGTTTCGGAACTTTCCGGGCTTTCCAATTACAGTGAATATTATTTTATGAAGCTTTTTCGCCAGTATACGGGAAAAACTCTGGTGGAGTACATCAATGATTTCCGTATGGAGAAGGCAAAATATCTTCTGACCCATTCGGACGCACCGGTGACAGAGATTGCCATGAACGTGGGATTCAACAGTACAAGCTATTTTATCAAGAAATTCCAGCAGGCAAATGAGATTTCCCCACATAAGTACAGAAAGAGCATGGGACAGTCAGTCTGACAAATATCTTGCATATCATGACAGGATTGTTATATTTTTGCATCTTGATGCGTGATATCCTAATACCATCAAAAACAAAGCAAACAACCTTGTAAAAACACATTTCATCCCATAAAGATCCATGAAAGGAGATCAAAAATGGAAACATTAAGCAAAGTATTCGAAGACAAATATAACAAAAATGTCAAAGACTGTACAAACGAGGAAATCTATCACGGACTTCTCTCCTGGACAAAGGAGCAGCTGAAAGGCCGCGGATATCAGGAAGGAAAAAAGAAGATTTATTATATTTCTGCAGAGTTCCTTATCGGAAAACTTCTCTCCAACAACCTGATCAATCTCGGTGTTTATGACGAAGTCGCAAGATATCTCAAAGAGAACGGCAAAGAACTTTCCATGATCGAGGAGATCGAGCCGGAGCCATCTCTTGGAAACGGCGGTCTTGGACGTCTGGCAGCTTGCTTCCTGGATTCCATCGCAACTCTGGGACTTCCGGGAGAAGGAATCGGACTTAATTATCACCTTGGACTTTTCAAACAGGAGTTCAAAGATCATCTTCAGTTTGAGACACCGAACCCGTGGATCGAGCCGGAGAGCTGGCTGACAGACGCAGGCGTTTCCTATTACGTACCGTTTAAAGGCTTTATGCTGAAATCCACACTGTATGATATTGATGTGGCAGGATATGAGAATAAGGCTATCAAGCTTCGTCTCTTTGATATTGATATTGCAGATGAGAGCATTGTAGGAGAGGGAATCTCTTTTGACAAAAAAGATCTTCTTCACAACCTGACTCTGTTCCTGTATCCGGATGACAGCGATGACGCCGGAAGAAAGCTTCGTATTTACCAGCAGTACTTCATGGTAAGCAATGCGGCACAGCTGATCCTGGATGAGGCGACTGCCAAAGGCTCCAACCTTCATGACCTTGCAGATTACGCAGTGATTCAGATCAACGATACACATCCGAGTATGGTAATTCCGGAGCTGATTCGCCTTCTCACAGAGCGTGGAATTGAGTTTGAGGAGGCCTGCGAGATCGTATCTCATGTATGCGCTTACACCAACCATACCATCCTTGCAGAGGCACTTGAGAAATGGCCGGTTTCCTATCTTGAGGAAGTAGTTCCGCACCTGATGCCGATCATCCGCAAACTGGATGAGCGTATCAAGGCAAAATACCCGCAGGAAAATCTTGCCATCATCGACAAGAATGACCTGGTCCACATGGCACATATGGACATCCATTACGGATTTTCCATCAATGGTGTTGCATCCCTTCATACAGACATCCTGAAGGAGACAGAGCTTCATCAGTTCTATGAGATTTATCCGGAGAAATTTAATAATAAGACAAATGGAATCACCTTCCGCAGATGGCTCCTTCACTGTAACCATCCGCTGACTGAGTACATCACATCCATGATCGGCGACGGCTTCCGCAAAGATTCCTTTGAGCTTGATAAAATGCTTGAATTTAAGGGAAATCAGGATGTTCTTGCAAATATCCTGAAGATCAAACAGGACGCAAAGAAGAGATGTGCAGAATTTATCAAGGCCAATACAGGCGAGGAGATCAACACACACAGTGTTTATGATATCCAGATCAAACGTCTCCATGAGTACAAACGTCAGCAGCTGAATGCACTTTATATCATCGACCGCTACCTGAAGATCAAAGCCGGCGAGAAGCCGCAGCGTCCGGTAACCTTTATCTTCGGTGCAAAAGCAGCTCCTGCATACATCATTGCAAAGGACATTATCCACCTGATCCTCTGCTTACAGGAACTTATCAACAATGATCCGGAAGTTTCTCCATACATGAAGGTTGTTATGGTGGAAAACTACAACGTAAGTGCAGCAGAGAAGCTGATCCCGGCCTGCGATATCTCCGAGCAGATTTCTCTTGCATCCAAAGAGGCCAGCGGAACCGGAAACATGAAGTTTATGCTCAACGGTGCGGTAACACTGGGAACCATGGATGGTGCAAACGTGGAGATCAGCCAGCTGGTAGGCAGGGAGAATATCTATATCTTCGGTGAGTCCAGTGAGCAGGTCATCAAGCACTATGAGAAAGCGGATTACTGTGCAAAAGATTTCTATGACAAAGATGAGCGCATCCGCCGTGCAGTAGATTTTATCGTAGGAAACGAGCTTCTTTCTATTGGAAGTGAGGAGCATTTAAGAAGACTGCATCATGAGATCGTAAGCAAGGACTGGTTCATGACACTTCTTGATTTCGAGGATTATGCGAAAGTAAAAGACCAGGCACTGTCCGATTATGAGGACAGAACCGCATGGGCAGAGAAGATGCTTGTGAACATCGGAAAAGCAGGATACTTCTCTTCAGACAGAACTATTGAAGAGTACAACAGAGATATCTGGCATCTGACAGCTGAGAAATAAAACAGTCTCAGCCAGATTGCTTCGGCGCGTATATAAAATAGAAAAATAGAAAATAAAAACACCGGCATTCATCGGAAATATGTACTGGGTCTGAGATGTCAGAGATGATCTGGCAACCCGGACAGGACATGTTACAGATGAATGACCGGTGTTTTTTATGAAATCAGATAAGTGGATGATTCAGGCTTTTCCATGCTTAAACGCCATCATCATTTCCTTGGTAAGGCTGATATTGTCACCCTCATCCGGAATATCTTCCCGGTTGAACCAGGAGGCCATGGAAAGTTCGCTGTGGTCTACAGTCAGAGTATCATCGCCGTCCAGGTCGCAGTAGAAGCCGAACAGAAGGGTTCCGGAGAAGGACCATGGCTGGCTCTTGTAGTAGCGGAGATTTTTGACCTTTACGCCGATCTCTTCCATAACTTCACGGTGAACGGTCTCCTCGATGGTCTCACCAATCTCCGCAAAGCCTGCGATCATGGCGTAGCGGGTGTGGTTTCGGCCTTCATATTTGGAGAGTATCAGCTTGTCGCCGTTGGTAACTCCTACGATCACAGCCGGAGAAAGTACCGGATATTCTCCGTTTCCGCAGGCAGGGCAGATCATCTTGCGCTCCGCCTTGTCATGTACCATGGGTTTACCGCAGCAGCCGCAGAAACGACGTTTGCTGTACCACTGGAAAAGCTGGTATCCGGTAATTCCCGCGAAGGCCAGATACTGTGGTTCAGCTGTGCGGAGTACGCGTGTGATCTCAAACTGATATCCGGGAAGAAGACTGGTATCCAGATCCGGGATCAGGTAAAAATGTTCTTCGTCAACAGAGAAGAGATAGATATAATTCTCATAAAGATGATCAATTTTTCCTTCCAGTTCTCCAAAACTTGGAAGAGTCATGGTCTCGCCGTCTTTTTTCATAAGGATCTTGCCTTCTTCGTAGGCGAGGATGTGGCTTGTTTTATCCGGGGCCACAGGCTTGTATTCATTGTGATAGGTATGCGGTGCGATATCCTGGATCATGATCGATAATTCCTTTCCGAATTCATTGTCTGGCAGTGTTCACGGATGATGCTGCCATGAAAAATAAAACATGCTTCCTACAGTATAAGCTTACATCACAAAAAAGGCAACGTCCTTTTCTTAAGGATTTTCGTAATATCAATAGAGAGAATGTAATGTCTGTCTGGAATGGCAGATATTATGGAAAAAATGTATCCGGGCTGGCAAAATCACATAAATCAGTTGCCTGGGGTTCAGGGGAAGTGTAAGATAGAGATATTACATTGTGCAGAATAAGCGAAGAGGCGGACGGACTTTATACCGGGTGTACTGCGGATATATTTCTGCACAGAAGGAGAATATTATGCCAACAACAGAAAAGCCGGGCCTGACCCGGGATGCCATTAAATATCTGGCGATTTTTACCATGCTTCTGAACCATATCGCCAACGTGCTTCTGCCGGAAAATACGATCCTGTGGGAAGTTCTGGTGGATATCGGGTATTTTACAGCCATTACCATGTGTTATTTTCTGGTGGAGGGATTTTATTATACCCATTCCCGGAGAAAATATGGCGAAAGACTTCTGATCTTTGCCGGAATCTCTCAGGTTCCTTATACGATGGCCTTCGGATATTCCCAATTGAACATGATCTTTACATTATTTATCTGCTTCATGCTCCTGGTGATCCAGGAAAAAATGATGGCAAGTCCGTGGAGGATTCCTCTGCTGATCCTGCTTCTTTTGCTGTCCGTTTTTTCGGACTGGGCGATCCTGGCACCGGTTTTTACCATCTGGTTTTATGCAGGATGGGGGAACCGGAAGAGAATGATAACCGCTTATGGAGTCGGTGCTGTACTTTTTGTGCTGTTTAATTATGGTTCCTATGCGGAAAAAATGGCAGCCGGACCGGCAATGGTACATGCGTTACTGTCTGCAGCAGGAATTGTGGCGTCGGGAATCATCATCCTGAACTTCTACAATGGAAAAAAATCTGAAAAAGCACCGAAGTTTTCGAAATGGTTTTTCTATATTTTTTATCCGGCACATCTTCTGATCCTGAGCATAGTACGGATTATAGTACAGTAATATACATAAGAGAACAGGTAACGAATATCTGCCTCACTTATGCATAACCGGATAGATTGCCGAAAATAAAACTCATATCCGTATAAAACATAGTAATTCTGTAAGAAAACAGAAAAATAGAGAAAAAACTCTTGAAAACCGAAAAATTATCTGCTATGCTAACTGACATGACAAAGGCGTCTGGAAATTAAGTTTCCAGGCGCTTTTTGCGTTGCAGAAATAATGTGAGGGAATCGAGGAGGAAATGGATGATGAATGCAGGAGATACTGGCTTTATGCTGATCTGTACAGCCTTTGTGTTCTTTATGACACCTGGGCTTGCGTTTTTCTACGGAGGACTGGTCCGCAGAAAAAATGTGGTAAATACCATGATGGCCTGTGGGGCGATCATGGGGCTGTCCGTTGTTATGTGGACATTGTTTGGATATTCGCTGGCATTTGGCGGAAACTATGGAGGGATTATCGGAGACCTGAGATGGTTTGCGCTGAATGGTGTTGGCTGGGAGCCGGGACCTTATGCAGATACGATCCCGCATCTGGTATTTGTAGCGTTCCAGATGATGTTTGCCATGATCACACCGGCACTGATCACCGGCGCTGTGGTTGGAAGAATGCGTTTTAAGGCGCTGTTTTTCTTTGTGGCGATCTGGTCTTTGATCGTGTATTATCCGATGGCACATATGGTCTGGGGAGACGGCGGATTTCTGGCAGCCATTGGCTCTGTGGATTTTGCAGGTGGAAATGTGGTACACATCAGTTCCGGTGTCAGTGCACTGGTTCTTGCCATTTATCTGGGGCAGAGACGTGGCTATGCAAAGGCAACCTATCGTACACATAACATTCCCTTTGTATTTCTTGGGTCGGCCATGCTGTGGTTTGGATGGTTTGGTTTTAATGCGGGAAGTGCACTGAAAGCAGACGGTCTTGCAGCGCATGCTTTTATGACCAGCAGTATTTCTTCTGCCTGTGCACTTCTGACATGGATGCTGATCGAGGTGATCCGTGAGGGAAAACCCACACTGGTTGGTGCCTCCACAGGTCTTGTAATTGGTCTGGTAGCGATCACACCGGGGGCTGGTTTTGTACCGGTGTGGGCATCCTTTATCATTGGAATCCTGGTAAGTCCGATCTGTTACTTTACCGTAATTCTGCTGAAGCAGAAACTGAAAATTGACGATGCGCTGGATGCTTTTGGCTGTCATGGTATCGGTGGTATCTGGGGAGGAATCGCCACGGGACTTTTTGGAAAATCTTCTATTAATTCCGTTGCAAAATGGGATGGCCTGGTGTTTGGGGACTACCGGCTGTTTCTGGCACAGGTATTAAGTATTGTGATCACCATTGCGGTTGCCATTGTGGGAACGCTGATCTGTATCGGAATCGTGCGGATCTTTACACCGCTTCGTGTAGATCCGAAGGAAGAACTGGTTGGTCTGGATGCATCCCAGCATGGAGAAAATGCATATCCGTCATTCAATGGATTTGACTGATCATGACAGAAAGATTTTTTATGGCAATGATCGTGTGAAAATGGAGGAAATCGTATGCTTATAAAAATAGAAGCAATTGTAAGAGAAGAAAAAATGGAAGATGTCAAAGCTGCGTTAAATGAGATCCAGGTAAACGGTTTTACCGTAACCCAGATCATGGGATGCGGAACCCAGCGTGGTTATACAGAGTATGTCCGGGGGTCCAAGATTGATGTATTTTTGAAACCGAAGATTAAATTTGAAATTGTAGTATCATCGGAAGACTGGGAGATCAAAGTTATCGATGCCGTACAGAAAGCAGCCTTTACCGGCGATCCCGGAGATGGCAAGATATTCAGCTATGAGATCCGTAATGCTGTCCGTATCCGTACCGGCGAGACCGGATACGATGCGCTGCAGTCGGAATTTCTGTAAATTGTTTTAGTCAAGCGGATATTCGCGATCCGCTTCACTATTTGCCTGATTCGGTTAAAATAAAATCATGTATGAAAAAATCCTTCGGGAAGTCACGAGTATATCAGCAGATAGGATCCTGAGACTTTTCGGAGGATTTTTTACCACAGATTTAACAATAGCCTTACGCTGATTTGATGAAAAATATCATGTGTTCGGTATAATATATAAGATGTACACGAAAACTGAAAATAACAGATAAGGCAAAAATGACAAAAAAGAAATCAAAGAAAAAAATAAGTAAAAAACAGAAATCCATGAAAGAAGGATTCACACAGGCCAAAGAGGAACAGGAGAAGGAAAATCCCCAAAAGTATGATCCGGCTCAGAAAACCGGGCAGGACAGAGTTTCGGATCCCGTGGAACCGGAAATTCAGAGACTGGCAGCAGAAAAAACAGCAGCCATTGCAAGCTACATCAAAGATCCGGACTACCGTCTCCGCTGCAAGGCAGCCATTGATATCCTTATGGCAAAACTGAAGATGATCAATGCAGAACTTTCCGGGCAGAAAAAACGTACGGTGATCAGTCAGGTCACCAGCCGGATCAAAAGTGCGGAGAGTATTTATGCAAAACTTCTGAAAAAAGGACTGGAACCGGATTTTGAGACTGCCAGGAAAAATCTGAAAGATCTCATCGGCATCCGCGTGGTCTGTCCTTTTGAGGATGAACTTTACCAGGTTGCAGAATCCCTGGAAATGCAGAAGGATATCGAGATCGTCCGGATAAAGGATTACATTAAAAATCCAAAGAAAAACGGCTACAAAAGTCTTCATCTGATCGTGAAAGTACCTATCTACTCTGCGGAAGGTGAACAGAAAGAACTGGTGGAAATACAGCTTCGGACCATTGCGATGGATTACTGGTCTGTGTTAGAATATGAGTTGTATTATAAAAAAAGAGACAATGCGGAAATTGAAGCAGAATTAAAAAAATATGCAGAAGAAATTGCAAATCTGGACCATAGAATGCTGGAACTACGAAATAAAATTGAAAAAATCTGAACAATCAGCGAATGTGAGATCAGAATGCCTGTTTTATGACAAAACTGTAAAATTACTGCATCAGAAAAGGAGGAATATATGGAAACATTAAGATCAAAAAAAGGCTTCATCTGTGATATGGATGGTGTAATCTACCATGGAAATAAACTCCTCGACGGAGTAAAGGAATTCGTGGAATGGCTTCAGAGAGAAGACAAGAGTTTTCTGTTTCTTACCAATGCAAGCAGCCGTTCCCCAAGAGAACTTCGCGAGAAGCTTCTCCGCATGGGACTGGACGTCGGGGAAGAGCATTTTTATACCAGCGCTCTTGCAACTGCAAAATTCCTGCAGAGCCAGGCACCTGGGTGCAGCGCTTATGTGATCGGAGATCATGGCCTTTACAATGCATTGTATGATGCAGGAATCACTATCGATGATGTTTCCCCGGACTATGTGGTTGTAGGTGAGACTACCACATACGGATATGAACATATCTTACGTGCCATGAACCTGGTAAACAAGGGAGCCAAGCTGATCGCAACCAACACAGATATCACAGGCCCCATCGAGGGCGGAATCGCACCGGCCTGCCGCGCTTTTGTGGCACCGATCGAAGCTACTACAGGCAAACAGGCATACTACGTCGGCAAACCAAACCCTCTGATGATGCGTACCGGACTTCGTATCCTGGGCGTACATTCCAATGAAGCCGTGATGATCGGTGACCGTATGGATACCGATGTGATCGCCGGTATTGAGACAGGCCTTGACACAGTTCTTGTACTTTCCGGTGTATCCACAAGAGAAACTGTAGATAAGTTCCCATACAGACCGAGACTGATCCTGAATGGAGTGGGAGATATCCCGGTGCTGGAGAAATAAAAGATATTTACACATGAAATTATAAATTAGAATTTATAAAAAAGAAAACGGAGAATTCCTGGAAAAAGAAGTTCGGGAATTCTCCGTTTTGTTGTTTGAGTCATTTCAGTCGGGCTCTGTTTATTATGGGTTATACTCTGTTGATCAGCTGCAAAGATGACACTTCTCACAGGCAGACGGTGTGGCTGCACAACCGCCGAGAGCAGTTTCACGAAGCTCTGCAGGAAGCTTTTTGCCTACGGTATACATGGCATCGATCATCTCATCCAGAGGGATGAATTGGGTGATACCGGCCAAAGACATTTCGGCTGCGATAAGGGCATTGGAAACACCGGCTGCATTACGGTTCTGGCAGGGATATTCCACCAGGCCGCCTACCGGGTCACATACAAGACCGAGCATATTCATAAGAACGGTGGAAGCCGCATAGGTACACTGCAGCGGAGTGCCGCCAAGAAGTTCCACAGCAGCAGAAGCAGCCATTGCGGAAGCGATTCCGACCTCAGCCTGACATCCGCCAACAGCACCGGCAACTGTGGCGTTTCGCATGGCAAGATAGCCGATCGCGCCTGCATTAAATAGTGCCTGGCGGATTTTTTTATCGGAAAAGCCGTAGACCTCCTGAAGTGCAAGCATCATTCCGGGAACGATCCCGGCACTGCCGGCAGTAGGAGAGGCAACGATAAGTCCCATGGAAGCGTTGGTCTCAAGGGTTGCCATAGCGTAGGTGATACCCTTTCCGAGAACATTTCCGCACAGGCTTTTTCCCAGGTCATGAAATTCGCAGAGCTTTCGGGCTTCACCGCCGATCAGTCCGCCCATAGATATCACCGGATCTTTGATGGGGGAAAAAGCAGCATCCTTCATGATCTCCAGAACACGGTCCATGCGCTGGTCCACGATTTCAGCAGTGGTTTCACCGAGAAGGATCTCACGCTGGCGCATTACTTCGGAAATCGGAAGCTTTTTTTTCTGGCAGAGAGCAAGAAGTTCCTTGGCATTTTTGAAATCCATAAAACACATCCTCCTTTTCCCTACATCTGAACAACCATGACATCATGGATGTTGGTGTTCTGGTGAATGCTTTCTACGATATCTTCCGGGAGATGACCGTCGGATTCCACGATCGTATAGGCTGTGGTTCCTTTGGATTCACGGAAGAGGCGCATGAAGGCAATGTTAATGTTACGTTCACTTAAGCATCTGGTGATGTAGGCCACAACACCGGGAGTATCCTGATGGATCACGATGATGGCACTGTATTCGCCGGTGAAATCCACTTTCACGTGGTTGATCTCCACAATACGGACCTTGCCGCCGCCCAGCGATTCCCCCCGGACTGTCATTTCCTGTCCCTGGTCATTGACCATGTGGATATCGACAGTGTTGGGATGGACATCGGTTTCTGTTTCATTTGGAGTAAAGGAAAAGTCGATCCCCTGTTCCCTGGCAATGTCAAAAGAATTCCGTATACGCATGTCATCTGTGGAAAAGCCCATGATCCCGCCAAGGAGGGCACGGTCTGTACCGTGTCCCTTGTATGTTCTGGCGAAGGAACCGTAAAGGATGAATTCCACTTTTTTCAGGGGCGGCGTGATCATCTTCTGGGCAAGGAAAGCAATGCGTGCAGCCCCTGCGGTATGAGAACTGGAAGGACCGATCATGTTGGGACCCATAACGTCAAATACACTGATAAAAGACATTTTGCTTAATTCTCCTGTGGTGTTTTTGCAATAAATTTCTTATAAATGGTGTCAACGATCACGCCGATGGCGTTGTCACCGGATACATTGCAGGCAGTTCCGAAGGAATCCTGGGTAATGTAAAGGGCAACCATGATAGCACAGATGGCACCGTCCGGATCCCCGGCTTCCGCTCCGAATACCATGTAAAGGAATGGAAGAGCAGTCATGATGGAACCACCGGGAGCACCGGGAGATGCAACCATGGCAACACCGAGAGTCATGATAAATGGAACTACAGTTCCGAGGCTGATAGGCAGCTGGTTCATAAGACAGACAGCTGTTGCACAGGCTGTGATGGTGATCATGGAACCTGCCATGTGGATGTTTGCGCAGAGAGGAACTACAAAGTTGCGGATCTGCTCACATACACCGTCATTTTTGGCACATTCCAGGTTAACCGGAATGGTAGCTGCGGAAGACTGGGTTCCAAGGGCGGTGGTATATCCCGGAATCTGATTTTTGATCAGGGTGAAAGGATTCTTCTTGCTTACGGTACCTGCGATCACGAACTGGATTGTAATACAGATCAGATGCATGATGATCACAACGAGGAATACTTTCCAGAGAATGCTTAAGATGGCAAATGTTTTTCCGGAAATAGTCATATCTGTGAAAGTTCCGCAGATGTAAAGAGGAAGCAGCGGGATGATGATGGTATGAAGAACTTTGTCAATGATCTTGGAAAAATCGCTCATTCCGTTGTACAGGCTGTTTCCCATCTCTTTTCCACGCATGGAAGAGAGGCAGAGTCCCATCACAAAGGCAAGGGCAACTGCGGAAAGGGTATCCATGACCGGACTCAGGGTAATACTGAAATACGGTGTCAGAGATGCGTCAGCAGTAGCCGCGATCTGGTCCAGGGCACCTTCACTCATAAAGTGCGGGAACAGGTTGGAAGATACCAGATAGGATGCGGAACCTGCGATCAGAGTGGAGCCATAAGCCAGAGCCACTGTGATCAGGAGAAGCTTCCCTGCACCCTGTGAAAGATCCGCAATACCCATGGTCACATAGGCAAGGATCATCAGCGGGATGACAAATTTCAGAAAGGTACTGAAAAATCCGGAAAGGGTTACAACAAAGCGACAAAAGCCTTCCGGAAGGAACTGGCCGAACAGGATACCTACGATGATGGCAATGATCAGCTTCGGCACAAGTCCGATCTTGATTTTTTTCTTTTCCATTTGGATTTTTTCCTCCGAAGTATGAATTTATTCATTTTGCACAAAAATACGATTGACGTCCTCGTGATTGTATTGTAACATTGACATAAAAATAAGGCAAATTCACAGATTTCATCATCACGATGAAAAAATTTCATAGTAAAAGGGAGAAAATCATGGAAATCCGTCAGTTGGAGACGTTTGTACATGTAGCACAGCTTCAGAGCTTTTCCAGGGCAGCAGAGGTTCTGGGATACACTCAGTCAGCGATCACTGTCCAGATCCGTCTTCTGGAAAATGAGCTGGAAACAAGACTTTTTGACAGAACCGGAAAGCGTGTGGTGCTTACTCCGTCCGGAAAAGAGTTTATGGGGCATGCAAGCCGGATCTTATATGACGTAAATAAAGCAAAAAAGTCAATGAATGATGATGCGGAACTGAAAAATCCATTACATATCGGGACGATTGAATCTCTCTGCACAGCAAAGCTTCCGGCTGTTCTCAGCAAATTTCGTGAGTTTCACCCGAAAGTAAATATGCAGGTGACTATTGATACACCGGAGCAGCTGATACGGATGATGGAGCATAACGGGCTGGATCTTATTTATATACTGGATACCCCAAGGTGGGACCAGAACTGGGTGAAGGTCATGGAGAAGGCGGAGCCGGTAGTATTTGTGGCCTCTGCAGATTCGGAGTTTGCGGGAAAGACGCTGAAGATGGAGAATATCCTGGAAGAGCCTTTTTTTCTCACGGAAAAGAATGCCAATTATCGCCAGGCCCTGGATCAGCAGCTGGCGCTTAAGAAGCAGGCCCTGTCACCGGTACTGGAGATCAGCGATACCGCTTTTATCATCCGCATGCTGGAAAAGAACCACGGACTTTCCTTTCTTCCCTATCTGGCTGTGGAGCGGGATATCCGGAAAGGAAGAATTGCCCTTTTACATGTGGAAGATGTGGAGATATCCATGTACCGGCAGATTTTTTACCATAAAAATAAGTTTAAGACGAGAGAGATGGAGGAGTTTATCCGTCTGGCGGCAGAGTGAAAGTCAGAGCTTGTAAAAACAAATAAAATGTGGCACTATAAAAGAAAAACACAGGAGAGAAAAAAATGAATCTTATTGAAGAAGCAAAAGCTCTTGGTTTTTCCGACGCAGCGGTCATAAGTACCGATCAGCTTGTATTTGTGCCGGAATACCGGGTTTTCTGCGAGGACAATCTTTGCGGGAATTATGATAAAAACCCGGCATGTCCACCACAGAGCGGCACTGTAGAGGAGATGAAAGAGCATGCGCTGAAATACGAAAAAACGCTGATACTCCAGACAATGCAGGATGGCCTTATGGACTACAAAAAGGCAAAACTTGCTCATAACAAACTGACAGAACAGCTGGCAGGGAAGATGAAAGAAGAGGGAATAACTGATCTTCTGATCATGAGTGCGGGGCCTTATAAACATAATTCCTGCATGTCCGCTTACTGTGTGGATGCACAGAAAATGGCAGACGCTGCAGGAATGCTATGCTGGACCAGCGACGGAATGATCCGTTATTTTTCCCAGGTTCTTTTCCGTGGGTAAGATGAAGGATTTTGTAAAGGAATATGGGAGAAATAGATGGAGTTTTACGAATGCGAGTATCCGTTGACAGAAACAGAAAAAACGTGTAGAGTTTAAATAAATGTAATTACATAAAAAGAATCAGCAGGAGAAAAACCAGAATGGAAAAATCAACAGTTTATTTCACTGATTTTCGTTGTCCGGTGGGAACCAGCCAGCTGGACAAACTGAAAAAACTCTGCGTTGCCGCAGGAATCAAAGATATCGATATGGATGGAAAATTCGTAGCCATCAAGATGCATTTCGGAGAGCTTGGAAATATGGCATTCCTTCGTCCGAACTATGCAAAGGTAGTCGCAGATCTTTGTAAGGAGCAGGGCGGAATGCCGTTCCTGACAGATTGTAATACTCTTTATCCGGGAAGCAGAAAGAATGCACTGGAGCATCTGGACTGTGCAAATCTTAACGGATTTAACACGATCACAACCGGATGCCAGATCATCATCGGTGACGGAGTTCGAGGAACCGATGAAGTAGAAGTTCCGGTAGTAAACGGAGAATACTGCAAAACTGCCCTGATCGGACATGCTATCATGGACGCAGATATTTTTATCAGTCTCAGCCATTTCAAGGGACATGAGACAACCGGCTTTGGCGGTGCTCTGAAGAATATCGGTATGGGATGCGGAAGCCGTGCCGGAAAAATGCAGCAGCATGCCAGCGGAAAGCCGGCCATCCATGAAGATGTCTGTCGTGGCTGCCGCCGTTGTGCGAAAGAGTGCGGAAGTGATGCGATTACATATATAAACAAGAAAGCAGTTATCGATTACGATAAATGCAAAGGCTGTGGCCGCTGTATCGGGGCCTGCAGCTATGATGCCGTATACAATCCGAATAGCAGTGCAAACGAGCTTCTTGACCGCAAGATGGCAGAGTATGCACAGGCTGTCTGTCACGGACGTCCCCATTTCCATATTGCGCTGGTACAGGATATCAGCCCTAACTGTGACTGCCATGGTGAAAATGATGCGCCGATCCTTCCGGATATCGGAATGTTCGCAAGCTTTGACCCGGTTGCACTGGATCAGGCCTGTGCAGATGCCTGCCTGAAGGCAACACCGATCGCCAACAGCCAGCTTGGAGAACATCTGGCAGAGCCGGGATGGCACTGTCATCATGACCACTTTAAGGATTCCAATCCGAATATTGAGTGGAAGGCAACCCTGGATCAGGCAGAAAAGATCGGTCTGGGAACCAGGGAATATGAGCTGAAGATAATCAAATAAGCAACAGAAATCATATAAAATCACGAAAGCACGCCTGTTACATGGCGTGCTTTTTTGCGTAAATAAAGAAACATAAAATGAAAAAACGTATAAAGACGGTATCTAAAATAAAAAACATATGCGTGCATATGCGTGCTCGAAATACAGCTATTGTGAATAATATACAAAGAAATAACAGGAAAATTTAGACAAAAACGAGAAAACAGAAAAAGCTGTAAATTTATATTGCATAATCAGACTGCGTGTGATAACATACACACAACATAATTAACACGCATTTAACACGCAAATAGAGGAAAATAGCACGCAAATACGAAAATATCAAAGATAAGCGGAGCTAATGTGCAGGAAAACGTGCAGATCGTGTGTACAGAAACAGGCTGCATTCTGTGAGCAGAGAATACAGAGCAGGCCTGAAATCTTTTTCAGAGGAGGAAATTATGACAGTAATACAGAAAAAACAGCGTCTGCTGACTATGATATTCGGAGCTTTTGCAATCTTTTTTACCGGATATCCCCATGTATGGTCTATTTACCAGCCCTATGTGATGGAGCAGGCAGGCTGGAGCCAGGGACAGGCATCCATGTGCTTTTATCTGGCACTGAGCACCTTTGTATTCGGAAATATCGTAGGCGGAAGGATGCAGAACCGCTTTAAGGAAAAGACGATTGTATGGATCGGAGGCGGGATCTTTGCGGCAGGAATCCTGGCATCCACATTTCTGATCGTTCCTACACCGCTTCCTATGTATCTGTCTTATGGCGTGATGCAGGGATTTGGACAGGGAATGATCTACACGGTGATCCTGGCAACTGTGCAGAGATGGTTCCCGGACCGTACCGGATTTGCTTCCGGTGTTGTGGTAACTGCCAACGGACTTTGCGGATTTTTCCTGGCGCCGCTGAGTCGAAAGCTGCTGGAGGCAGAGGGCGTGCAGAAAACCTTTCTGATCATTGGGGCAGCCATCGCAGTTTCCTGGATCCTGTGCGGCATCTTTTTTCAGGCACCCGATAAGAGTCTGGTGAACGCAGGTGGCTCTGCGGCAAAGCCCGGGACATCGGAGATGAAGCAGTATACATCCGGAGAGATGATGCGTACAAGAAATTTTTATCTTCTTCTTGCGACCATGTTCTTTGGACTGATTTCTTATTTTATGGTTTCACCGGTATCCCAGACACACCAGATCGACCTTGGGATTCCGTCTGCAGTGGCAGTCAGCGCCGTTATGCTTGGATCCATTGTCAATGCGGGAGCAAGACTGGTGCTTCCGACACTTGCAGATAAAGTGGGAAGGATCGTCTGCATCAAAGGAGTGCTGATCGTGGCAGTAATCGCTATGGGAGTTCTCGCTGTATCAAGATCCCTGGCAGTAACGGTTGCTGTTGTGCTGATGTACGGCTGCTACGGCGGCATCATGGGAAGCTTTCCGTCCCTGACAAGCTCTATTTTCGGAATGAAGCACACCGGGGAGAATTACGGATTTGTCATGTTCGGCATTGTATTTGCAACCTTTGGCGCACCGGCGATCTCCGGTCTGGTGAGCCGCAAAGGTTATGAGATGAACGTGGTATTTGGGATCGGAGCTGTTTTTGCAGTGATCGCATTTGTATGCCTGACTCTGCTTGGACGGAACCTTGTGAAAGAGCATGCCGAAAAATCTGCCGGAGTAAAGAATGATACAGCACAGGTAAGCAAACCACAGGCAGAATAAGTCTGAATGTAACTGGATGCAGAGCTGTATCAGCTGCCGGATCAAAGACAGCTGACTGCGAATCAGAAAATAGAAAAACCTGGAAGAAATAAAATGCCTGTGGCTGATTTCTTCCGGGCTTTTTTTGAGTTGCAGGGATCAGATATTTCTGCTAGGATAACGAAAGGATGAGAAAATCAGATATTGTTTTTGACTGTTTATGCAAGTAATTGAAGATGGACAAAATAGTAATTGTATTAACTGATGAACCATAGTATAATACAAATATGAACACAACATATAAATCAAACAACAATGTCGTCTAT